>DAOVRZ010000045.1:0-40287 GCA_030627905.1 Halanaerobiales bacterium | reverse complement strand
AATTGTTGTTGACGTTAAATCACCACTCATCTAAACCACTTTCCTTTCTACTGAAGTTACTTATATTATAGCACAAAATAGTAGCGAAAGACAGCGTTTTCAACACTTCAAGCCAATTTGGAACAACTTTTATGTGTATTTTTAAATTAAAAGAAAAAATTAAAACAGTAAAAAACTTAATGGGATTTAGTACGAATTTGTTGATTCGACTGAATAGTTACATAATATGATTAATAAAGAAATTTTTTTTGAATCAAATTCGGAACAAAGAATGAATTTAAAACCTAATTATGCAATCGTTAAGTACGAGACTGACACTATAGGAGATGAATTAGGATTAAAGAGCCCAAAAGGAATTGCTGTAGATTCAAGTGAAAATATTTATATTGCCGATTCAAAAAATAATAGAATTGTTGTTTTAAATGGGGCTGGGGAATATATCAGAAAAATCGGTCAGACTGGCAATAGAAATGCTGAATTTATAAAGCCACTTGGAATAACAATAAAAAATGATAAATTATATGTAAGCGATGCGGGTAATAAAAGAATTCAGATTTTGAGGATATTGTATTTGTAAATGAAATGGTCTTGCATAAAGAATCTAAGAGATGGACCGCTAGACCAGGAGTACATAAAATGTTTGAATTAGAAAATGGTAAATTAATAGAAAAATTCGAGTTACCATATAAATATAGTCCAAAGGATTTTATTTATAGCCCTTTGTCTGAAGAATGGTATTTTATTTGTAGAAGCTATATGAGAATTGATCGTTTTTCACAAAATGGAAAATATCTTGATACGATCTTTAAAGGTGATATACAAAATGATAGCTTAGAGTATATTTCTATTTCCCAAAATGGTACTATTTACTGTTCATCCCCTTCTAATAACAAAGTCTATCGGATAAGGAAAATAGAAGAGTGATTAAGTTAAAATACATTTTTCAGCAGATCTGGAGGATGATAAAGGGAAATAAAACTGCATATTTGTTTTTATATATTGCTAATATTATGGGATTAATTTTCCCGATACTCTTTTTTGGCTTTGCCACTGTTATGTATGATGCTTAACTGAAAGTAAGCTTATTGATCCACAGAGAACGGCTGCCATAGGGTTAGATGTCCCTTTTTTTACTGATGAGTTAAAAGAAGGCTTAGCAAATAGTAGTGATGAAATGGAAGTTTTTTGTGATAGGATTAAAACATACAAAAATGTCTTTAGTGATAGTGGTTTTTCCTTGGCGGAAATCATTATGGCTGATATGAATTATCCTGAATTTTATAACCTAAAGTTTAATAAGGGAAGATTTTTTAGCGTAGATGAGTTAAAGGAAAGGGAACGGGTATGTGTGATAGGGTACTATTTAAAAAATAATTTATTTGCGGATCAAAACCCCATAGATAAAATGGTTATAATAGGAGAATATGACTATAAGGTTATTGGAGTGATTAAAAATTTACAGATGTCAATCAGACTTATTGCTCCGCTGACCAGTATAGATAAAGATAAACTAGGATCATTGAGTACAATTTTTTTGCTTAAATTTCGTTCAAAAACGGATTTACAGATTGCTATAGAAAAGGTTAAAAGATTTTTTGATTCAAAAAATCTTAATATTCATTGGGAGTGGGCTTTTGAATCACTCAAAGAAGATCTTAAAGAAGGAGCAAAAATATATTTATTGTTAATGTTGGTAAGTTTTGCTTTGACGATTTTTGTTATATTAAACATTGGAAATATTGTATACATATTAGCTGATCTTGAAAAAAAATATAATGGAATTAAATATGCAATTGGTGTTTCTAGTAGAGATATATTTATAGAAAGATTAGCATCATTAATATTTGTTTCTTTATGTGCTTTTATAACAATTGTTATAATATTATTATGTATAGTTTACGCTATACCACAGATTAGTCTAACAATGTTTATTAGAAATTGGATAGTTTTTCTTACTCCATCTTTTCTAGCGGTAATCTTACTATCTGTGACGGAAGGTTTTTTATTGATGAAAAATATATTAGGACAGAATGCAATCAATTTACTTAAGGATTAGGTGATAGATGTGAAAAGATTTTGTTTTTTACTTAAACAAAGTTGGAAAATAATATTAGAAAACAAGAAAAAGTTTTTCTGGATTTCTCTTGAAATGGCAATAGCGATAGCATTAAGCAGTATTCTTCTCACATTAGCTTATTCAACACATTTAGAAAAGAAAAATTTTCAAACATCAGCAGTAAATAATAATATAAAAGTATTTTCTACTGCTGATAAAAACACTCCTTTTTGTGTTCCTTACACGCCAGATGACTTGGAAGATTTAGAAAAAATTTTTAAGGACCACGGAGAAGTGCTTTTAATTTGTGATCGCTTACTGGGTTGTTTTACTCCAGATAAGAAGGTTTTTAATTTATATATTCGTTTTACAAATGCTCTTTCAGAGAACAAATATTATTGTAATGAGGAGGTAGAGTTAGTTATCACAAATGAAGAAAATCTCTGGGGAATAACTGATCAAGAAAAATTTATTCTAGAATTAAGAAAATTGCTTAACGAAGAATTAGAAAAAGTAACTTTTGTTTTAGATGAATTTATGGAAAGACATTTGGTCGAATACTATAGCCAAGAGATTGAACCTGAAGGATTATTATTACTTCCAATGGATTTATACTTTCGTTTAAATCAACCTTTTGAAGGAGATGCAGAATATCTTAATATTTTTTTTACAAATGAAGACTATTATTCTGAGGGTGTAATTGAAGCGGCAAAGTTATTAGAAAAAAGACATGGGAAACAGTTTCATTTTAATTACGTCTCCTCTACAGCAGAATTTTTGAGGCAAATAAGTGAATTATCATTACTCATAATTGGTTTATTAGTAATGACTGGAGGAGTACTGATTGTAATTATTATGGGGCTTTGGGGAGTAGTTACTTCAATCCTAAAGAAAAGGATGAAAGATATAAGTATTTGTCTTTGCTTAGGTGTTCAAACGCAATTGATTTATTTAGAGGTATTATTAATTATATTAACCCCATCATTTTTAGGAGGGGTGATTGGAATAGGTACAAGTAGTCTAATTATTAACAATTTAAAATTTAAAATTTTCGAAATTACTCCTTCAATATGGATATATATGTCTTCTTTTGGTATAGCTTTCTTAGTTAGTTTGCTAGCTGGAATTGCTTCTTTGCTACAATTGAATAAAATAAAGCCTTTAGTTATTCTTAGAGAAGAAAATTAGGTAGAGGTGAAATTGATGATAAAATTAAATAATATTACAAAAATATATATAGGAAATAGTACTCCTTTTACAGCTTTGAAAGCCATAGATTTGACGATTAAAAAAGGTGATTTTACTACAATTATGGGTGCATCGGGTTCGGGAAAATCTACATGATTGAATATTGTAGGATTGTTGGATGGTTATGATGAAGGCATATATTTATTGGGAGATCAAGATATTTCTACGTTGAGTACAAAAGAGTTAGCAAGGATTAGATTAACACGGTTTGGTTTTATCTTTCAATCATTTCATCTCATCAATCATTTAACTGCTGTGGAAAATGTAGAATTACCTTTAGGTTATAGTGGAATATCGGCTTCTATACGGAGATCTAAAGCAGTTGAAATGTTAGATAGAGTTGGGCTTGGAGAAAAGCTGAAGAATCGTCCTGGCGAGTTATCTGGTGGTGAACAGCAGCGTGTAGCTAGAGCTTTAGTTAACTGTCCTGAATTAATTTTAGCAGACGAACCTACAGGTAATCTGGATTCGGTGACATCACAGAGGATAATAGAGCTTTTGAGGAGTTTAAATGATGATGGTATTACTATCATGTTAGTTACTCATGATAAAGAAATTATAAATGATGCGGTAAAAGTAATAACTATGTCTGATGGAAAGATTAATGGAACTTGTAAGTGATAAAAAATTTATTCTATTGGCTGGATATCTTTGGAGTTTAACAATAAAATATTTTGGTTGAAATTATTGTTTTAGGCTATATGAATTATTTTTAATCCATATAGCCTTTTTATTAAGTTATCACTCCACTCTTCCGCCACCAAACAATCTGCTCAGCTAATTGTTGCTGTTTAGTCCAGTGCCCGAAAAGTTTGCCTTCATTCGCTAGCTGTCCAAGTAATTTTAACGTCTTAGAATCTAACGGTTCTGGCATCCTATTACTCCAAGGTGTTCCCACCAATGGCATAAAAGTGTGGGCATGGATAATAGCATTATATTTCTTCTGAATTTTTTCCATCCAATTGACTGTCTCAATTCGATCTTCTATCGTTTCATCAGGTAATCCAAAGATGAAATCGACCATAGGTTCTAATCCAAACTCTCTGGTTAGAGATATCGCATTTTCAGCCTCTTCTAGCGTATGCCCGCGTCCCATCATTTTTAACATTCTTTTCGAACCTGTTTGAGCACCGATGACTAGAGAGGTATTATTACAATATTGACGAACTAACTTTAATACTTCAGGTGTAACTGATTCAGGACGTACTTCAGATGGGAAAGTACCTAAATAACTTTCTTTTATACCAGCTTTTTTTAATCCAGAAAGTAACTTCTCCAATGTGTCAATGTTGGGTTTAATCCCATTTACAGACTGAAATCCAAAAGCATTTGGACTAATAAAGCGAGCAATAAATTTATCATGTTGTACGCTCCATTTGATATATGTAAGAATTTGTTCTATATCTCGATAACGAGATTTTCGACCAAGAGTATAAGAAACAGAACAATAATGGCATCCAAATGGACATCCACGTGTTATTTCTATAGGAATTACCATCTGATATTTTTCTGTGGCAAATGGAGGATAATCTCGTAAATCAATTGGATGAATAGTACCATCATAGACTTTTTTTCTTTTCCCATTTAAAAGGTCATAACAAAATTCTCGAATGGCAGCTTCTCCATCTCCGATAAAGATCGAATCAAATCCTAATTTTTTTCCGCTTTTTGGATCGCTAGATATATGGGATCCACCAGCAATGATAGAATATGAGCTTTTCAATCCCAATTGGTGAATCTCATTTAAATCATTCAACACTTGGTCTAGATCAAAAGTCATAAAGGAAAAAGCGATGACTAGTTCTTGATATTGACCATCATATTTGGATAATTCACTGATTTTTCGGATTGATAAGATATCGATTTCATTTAGATATTCAGTTTTTTCCAATGAAGCGACTAGTGGAACAAAGGAATATTTAACATTTTTTAAACGTCTAAAGACAATTGCATATTTCATTTGTAATAGTATCCTTCCCTACTTTTTAAGAATATTATAACCTATTAAGAGAGTTTCGCCAATAAAGAATTTGGATAATCATATAAGCATATTTTCGACTGTGACAGGTTAAAATTTAAATAGTAAAGTTGTTATAGAGGAGGTGTATGGAATGTCTCAAGTTGAAATTCACTCACAGGAAGGTAAATATCCTGCGAAAGGTGAATGCCCCGAACGTGAAAAGGGTGCATCACCTCCTGATTTTATGCCAGCAATTATGGGTTGGATTTCTCAAGAAGAGCAACGTCAAAGAGCGAGTGATCTTTTAGAAGCTGCTGAAGAAATTGTTCCAAATGGAAAGGTTAAGTAAAAGAGGATACAAGGAGGATTTTTTATGAGAAAATCATCAGAATATGAATTTGCAAATTTGAATGAAATTGAATTAAAGAAGATTAAGGAAGTAGAAGAATCAATCAATCAAAAAATGCGTGTTAATAGTGGTAATGAAGTTTTTTTAATGGCTTATACTTCTAAGGAAATAGTGCCAAATGAATCTGGTGAAATCCATGATGACGTGCAACCAACTTATAGCTTATAGTTTGGTTGCATTAATTTTATTTGCTGTAGCCTTCTATCGTTCGAGTACAGGGCCAGACCCTGGCCCAACACCTAAAATAGATATTAAACTGTTAAAGCAGGTGTGATAAGAAAGTTATTACATGATTAGCCCACAAAAAGTATTTTAGTCGTTCAAGAACTCACAATACCATATATAGTACTGAAACCGTCTAATTCAGTATTCTATATGGTATGTGAGCTCTTGTGCGACTACTTTTTGTGGGCTAATCATTACATCGGCTTTAATAATTTTTTTTGTATACTTGAAACCTTTTATAAGTTAGTTTAATAGATTGTTAATGGAGGTATTAAGAAAGGGGAGAAATTGAATGGGTTATATTCGTCAAGCTACTCTGAATGATATTGACGGGCTTTTAGAACTATGGGACGAATTTACTTATTATCTACAGAAAAAGGAGCTTGATTTTTTTCATCGTAAAGAGAATGCCAGAGTAATTTATCGCGAAATGCTCAAAATTTTTTTAAAAAATCATAAATGTCTAGTATTAGTAGTTGTAGATAAAGAAAATTTAGTCGGTTATCATATAACTTCAATTCGCTATCCAAGTGAAGTGTTTTTACAAGAACCTTATGGCCATATCAGTGATCTTTACTTAAAATCTGATTATCGAGGAAAGGGATTAGGAAGAAAATTGTTAGAACACTCTAGAAACTGGTTACGGGAGAAAGGTATCCTAAGGTTGGATGTAAAAACCTTTACTGATAATCAAGGAGGAGTGGACTTTTGGCAAAGAAATGGTTTTAATACATATGAGGTAGCTTTTAAATGCAATCTTACATCTGACTGTTGATAAATCGTGGAAATAATTTTAGTGGATAGCAGGAATTCTATCCATATTACAGAATATAAATTAAGGACAGATAAAAAACGAAAGCTGAATTTGGTGATCAAGGTTATTCTGGGGGTGACTCCAGTTTTGCTAAGATCTTAAAAGGGAAGAATGAATGGGTAGAGTTACACTAACTACCCGTTACAACGCGGTCCCGCCACTGTAATCAGGGAGCAACCTTTAAAATATCACTCGAATTTGGGGAAGGTAAAAGGAAGCTATGATCTGATAGCCAGGAGACCTGCCAATTCAGAAATCTACAGACCTTCGAGTGAAAGGGGATGGTGGTGAGATGACCAAAAAGTGATCTCGTTCCTTCATTATAAGGGGCGAGATTTTTATGTTTGGACTTACTTTGGACAAATTTATATGTGAGGTGTAAGCTATGAGAAAAAGAAATATTACGATTTTTATTTGCTTGTTTGTTTTGTTGTTTGCTATGGCTGTTGAAGCAAGTTATCCGATGAAAGTTAAAGATGACACAGATAAAGTATCTATGATTACTAGAAAGCCGTTGAGGATCGTCTCCCTAGCTCCTAGTCATACGGAAATACTTTTTGCATTAGGTTTAGGTGATAGGGTTGTAGGTCGGACTGATTTTTGTGATTATCCTGTAGAAGTAGCTAATATTCCTAGTGTAGGTGGTTATAGTGAGCCTAGCGTGGAAACGATTATGGCTGTAAATCCAGATCTTGTTCTGGCGTCTTTTGGTAATCCTCAAGAATTGATCGAACAGATTAGAAGTTTTGGTATTCCAGTTCTTGGTTATGATCCTCAGACAATTGATGAAATACTAGTTACAATTTGGGAAATTGGTAAGGTTACAGGTGCAGAAGCTCAGGCTATTGAATTACGTGAAGAGATGAAAAATCGAGTTCAAGCAGTCACTGAGTTGGTTAAAGGTGCCGAACGGCCAAAGGTTTTCTGGGAAGTATGGCATGACCCATTATATACTGCTGGTAAAGATACATTTATCAATGATTTGATTACTCTTGCAGGAGGAGTGAATGTTGCAATTGATGCAATTGGCCCATGGCCTGTGTATAACTTAGAGTCTTTATTGCTCAAAAACCCAGATGTTTATATCGCTACAGAAGATCAATGGTCAGGACCAGGAAATATTTATGAGCGTCCAGCTTATGACCAGATTAAAGCTGTTCAAACAGAAAGAGTTTATGTAATTAATGCTAACAATGTAAATCGGCCTGGTCCAAGATTGGTCGATGGTTTAGAAGAAATTGTTCGTGTTATTCATCCAGAATTATTTTAATTAATGTTAAAGACCACTCATAATTGAGTGGTCTTTAATTTTATAGGTTAAATTGTTTAATTAATAATAGTTCTTCTTGCAAAGTATCCTCAATATAGCTGAGTTTACGATTTGTTAAAACCTTATGCATTTGACAAACCCCCTTAAAGTAAACTATTTACTATTTATTATTTAGTATTTTATAATTTTTTATATCTATTCAATTAATGAAATCTATAAAATTTTATGTACAATGCTTAATTGATAGAAATTAGATAGAAAAACTATTACTAATTTTTAAAAAATCTTATTGGAAAAACTGATCAAAATATGTTAAAATAAGAAGATGAAGGAGAAATAATGAGTAGGAGTGAAGAAATATGCTCCATATATGGAAAAAATTTATTAATTCTGAAAAATTAAATACGTCGATTATTAGGGAACCCGTTTTTGAATCCTGGCTTCGCTGTAAAATCTCACGTATAGATCCCTATGCTATGTCAGGGCCAAAATTATCACCTGGGGATTTACACCTGTTATTACGTGATAATTCTAAATTATTGCAGGTGGCGACACCATTGATGGAAGATCTTTACAAATTCATTAAAGGTTCCAGATTTGTTATCATTCTTGCTGATAGAGAAGGGTATATCTTAAAAACTCTGGCCAATCCAGCTTTTATCGGTCAACTGACCAATTGGAATATGATTCCAGGAAGTAATTTTTCTGAACGTTATATTGGAACAAATGCTATTGGCACATCCTTATACATTAATGGACCTATTCAAGTACAAGGAGAAGAGCATTATTTAAAGAGTAATCACACATGGACTGGGTCTGCTGCACCGATTCATTCTTCAGATGGCGAGCTTATTGGGTGTCTTAGTATTTCTGGCCCTGCTGATGAAACTCATATTCATAATTTAGGTATGATTGTATCTACAGTAAATTCTATCGAAAAACAATTTCTTGTGAAAGATACTATAAAAGAACTTCAGGAATTAAACAATGGTTTGTTGGATACTTTAGCGTTGGTTTTGGACTTAAAAGATAATTATACTGCTAATCATTCATTTAATGTTATGAATTATTCCAATCTTCTTGCTGAGATGATGAATTTTCAGGATGAACAGATTAAAGAGTTACGTTATGCAGCTTTGCTTCATGATATTGGGAAAATAGGTATTCCTGATAATGTTTTAAATAAACCAAGTCGATTATCTGACAGTGAATTTACTTTGATAAAGCAGCATCCTGTAACAGGAGCCAAGCTTTTGAAAAAAGCTCGATTTTCCCCAAGGATTATTGAAGCTGTACGTCACCATCATGAATATTTTAACGGTAGGGGATATCCAGATAGAGTTACCTATAAAGATATTCCGCTTTTTGCTAGAATTATAACAATAGCTGATTCTTTTGATGCTATGACTACTTATAGGGTATATAAACCACCTATGACTAGGGAAGATGCCAAGGAAGAAATCTGGCTTTGTCGTCGAAAACAGTTTGACCCAGAATTGGCAGAGTTATTTTTGAAATGTGTGTAACTCAATAAGATAGAGCTATAATTTTTTGGCTTTGTTTTTTAATTATAAATAGTAATTATAAAATAGAATAATATTTATGTATATATTCTATTTATTTTGGCTAACGAAAAAAGTTTATTTATAATTTTACATTTAGATGGATATGTGTTATAATGTTTTGTAAAGGCAGGTTTATAACGAAAATAAAATACTTTTAAAAGTATTTGTTCAGTTTTACTGAAAGGAGGGTGCTATAAGTTGATACAAGTAGACAATAGAATACTTTATAAGAATGTTCTTGGCCATTGGGAAGAAGGAGTTGTAATTAAGATTAACAAAACAACTTATCGTATTGTCAACAATAAAAACTTTAAAGTTTTAAGTATTCGTAAGGAAAATGTAAAAATTGCAGATGAAGCGTAATTTAAAAGTAGTGCTCAAATGAGCACTACTTTTATCTTATATAGAGCTATTTAAAATCAAATTTATTAAGTCGAAATAATAACAAGTTATTATTTCTTAAGTTTAACGGCTTCAGAAGGAGATTTGGAACCACCACTGAATTTTGAAATTATTGTAAGACTTCTACCTCCATCAATAGAGGAGTGGGACTTCTCTCTGAAAACCGCTTTGAAAACCTCCTTCTGAAATGCCGTTAAATAAATTTTCTTTTGAAAAGGATTATACACTCATAAATCGAAATACTAGCATAAGAGGGTAATTTGAATAGAATGGGGTTGTAATGGAATGAATTACAGAGTAAAACCAGAACTTTTAGCACCTGTCGGTAATATGGAGAGCTTATATGCAGCAGTTCAAAATGGTTGTGATGCTGTTTATTTGGGAGGAAAATCTTTTGGAGCAAGAGCATATGCTCAAAATTTTAATAGAGAAGAACTACAAAAAGCTTTAGATTACGCGCATCTGTATGGGGTAAAGATTTATGTAACTATTAATACACTTTATAAAGATAAAGAACTTTCACCAGTGCGAGATTTTATTGGAGATTTGTATGATGATGGTGTAGATGGAGTAATTCTTCAAGATTTGGGATTGGCTCAGCTTATTCGCCAGACTTTTCCTGACTTAGAACTTCATGCGAGTACACAGATGACTATACATAATCTAGACGGTGCAAAGTATCTGGAAGAATTGGGATTTTCAAGAGTGGTGTTAGCTAGAGAATTGTCAATTGAAGAGATTAAAGAGATTGTTGAAGGTACTTCTTTGGAAGTAGAGACTTTCATTCATGGTGCCCTCTGTGTTAGTTATTCTGGTCAATGTTTAATGAGTAGCTTAATAGGAGGACGGAGTGGAAATCGTGGTCGTTGTGCACAGCCATGCCGTTTACCCTATACACTCATGTGCACAAGTGCGGATGATAAAAACAATAAGCAGGTTCATTCTGATATAAGAGGCCATTATCTTTTAAGCCCAAAAGATATTTCTACTTTAGACATATTACCTAGTTTAATCAGGGCAGGAATTAGGTCTTTAAAAATTGAAGGACGGATGAAACGCTCAGAATATGCTGCGGCTGTGACAAAAATTTATCGAAAATATATTGATTTAGCATTAAAAAATTCTGAGAGTTATCAGGTTTCCCCAGAAGATATAGAAATGCTTCATCAGATTTTTAATCGGGGTGGATTTTCTGATGGTTACTATATGGGCAAGAAAGGTAGTTCGATGATGAGTTACTTACGGCCTAAGAATTGGGGGATTAGGATTGGCGAAGTAGTATCTTATGATTCACGGCGTAATATTTGTAAAATAAAATTGACTGGGGATTTAGAATCTGGTGATGGGATTGAAATTTGGACTGATCAGGGAGAAAATCCTGGTACTCAGATTCATTCTATTCAATTTTCTAAAGGATTAATTAGTGTTCCAATAAGAGGGAAGGTCATGCCAGGTGATCCTGTTTATAGGACATCTAAGAAGAGTATGCTTGATGAACTATCACAGACTTTTTCTAACATTTATCAGCGTAAAATTGATCTCTTTGGAAAAATTCGACTTCAGCCTGAAGAGGTAATTTCTTTTGAGCTAAGAGATCAATCAGGGATTTGTATTCAAGTAGAGAGTGATGAAAAAGTTGAAAGAGCTAAAAAACAACCTTTATCTAAAGAAAAGGTGGAGGAACAGATTAGTAAATTAGGGAATCAACCTTTCTGTCTTGTGGATTTGAGTGTTGAAATGAATGAAAATATTTTTGTGCCCATCTCCAAATTAAATGCCTTGCGGAGAAAAGCAGTAGACAGAATGATTGAAGCTCGAATTTCCAAATTTAGAAATTCACGTTCTGGTAATTATACCAATGATCAAGTTATGCCCTTACCTGATAAAGTAAAAGATAATTCGAGCATTAAGAAAGAACTGGCAGTCTATCTAAAAGGGCCACATTTTGAACCTAGTCAGTTCATTAATTTAGGGGTTCACAGACTTTATCTTGATCTTGAACGTTTAAATAAGAGAAGAATAGAAGATTTAAAAAAACTTTCAAAAGAAGAAGATGTAAAAATATTTGCCGTCCTGCCACGAATTGCACATAATGATGAAATGATAAGAGTCAAAGAGAAGGTAAACTCTTTAGAAGAGTCATTGTTAGATGGATTTATTGTTGGAAATTTAGGTGAAGCAGAAGTTTTAAAAGACTTTTCAAAACCATATATTGTTGATTATTCATTAAATGTTTTTAATCATTACACTCTAGATTATTGGCAACAAACTGGAGCAAATAGTGTTACCATTTCACCTGAATTGAATTTAAAAGAGATAGGAAATTTGGTTCAATGGGGGGAGATTGGGAAAGATGTGATTGTCTATGGTTATTTGCCTGCCATGATCAGTTCTTATTGTCCAATAGGTGCTGTTGAGGGTGGAATGACTGAAAATCGCCCATGTAGCTTTTCAGGCCGTTCAAAGGCCTCTTACGTTCTTCGAGATCGTAAGAGGATGGATTTTCCGATATTAACTGACTGCAGAAGATGTCAGAGTGTGATTTTAAATTCACGACCTCTATTTTTATTGGAGCAATTAGAAGAAATTATGAAGATGAATTTTTCTGTTCTAAGAATGGATTTAACTATAGAAAACCAAAATGAAGGACTTGAAATGGTAAGAGCTTATTTATCAAGGTTGAAAGAACCAATACAGCCTTTTCCAATAGAGATAAAGGAATTAGTAAAGAGAATGCAAAAAAAGGGTTTTACTAAAGGACATTTTTATCGTGGTGTAGAATAGAGAAGTATTCATCAAAAAATTGTTCTAAGAACTATTATTGTTTGTATGAGTATAAAGGGGGATTTAAGACGTGTATCAAATTTTACGAAAATATCCAACAACCTTCGTTATTTTTGGTATTATCTTGTTGCTTTTTATTTTTATTAAGTATTTACCAAATGTTACGACTTATGTTTTAATTGCAGGTTTTCTAGCTTACCTTTGTTTACCAACTGTCACCTTTTTTACAGATCGTAAAGTCAATCGAAATCTTGTTATCTTTATTATTTTTATCATTGCTTTAGCAATTTGTATTTTTCTTTTTTCTCAATTAATTCCACAATTAGTCTCACAAGCCATTCAGTTTGTGAAAGAGATTCCTACAATATATGATTCTATTGTTAATATGATTAATACAAGTGATTCTAAAATATTAGAGATATTAGATTTAGAGAGTTATTTGGTGCAATTCGGAGAAAATATTGCAAAAATATCAACTACTATTTTAAATCTAATTTCTCAAAAAGTTCAAGGCTTTGGTTCAAGTCTAATTTTTATTCCTTTACTCTTTTATTATTTTTTACGAGATTTTAAACTTTTTCCTGGATTAGTTGATACACTTTTCCCAAAATCATATTACTCAGAAATTCATGATTTTTTTACAGAATATAATAAATTATTAGCATGTTATTTTCGAGGTCAACTGATTATTGCCGCATTGGTTGCAGTTTCTGCTTGGCTTACTCTAACACTTTTAGGAGTAGATTTCGCGTTGGTGGTTGCAATCTTGTGTGGTATATTAAATTTTATTCCTGTTCTCGGGCCAATTATTGCTACCGTTCCAGGAATATTGCTAGCATTGATTAAGTCACCATTAACAGCATTAATAGTAGCAATCGTTTTATTTTTTATAAATCAAGTAACGTCAAATGTTGTTTTTCCTTCACTGATTAGCAGACAGATACATTTAAGCCCAGTGATTATTATTATTTCGGTTTTAGCTGCTGGAAGTTTGCTTGGACTTGCTGGATTTTTAATGGTTTTACCGATTATTTTATTGATTAAGCTTTTTTGGCTTAGGTATATTAGGCCTGAATTAGATCAATTATAATTGAATCGGGCGGACATAATTTCGAGTCATGTCCAAAAAAGGATGGCAAAATTAAGTTACGTAGGATATTCCAGATGTAACTTAATTTTGCCATCCTTTTTTGGACAATAAGTAATAACTAAATGTAATTATGAATATGTATAACATGTACTCCAGTAAAATAAATTTTATAACAAGTGAAGCAGGAAAATGAGTATCAATGCAGAACTATTTAAGAAAGCCATCCAATAGGAAAAAATATAATCTATAATATTTTATAAATTTGTTTAGTTAATAAAAGTTTATAGTCAATTCATATATTTTTTATATAAAACATAAAAAATATAGAAAGTGCTATAAAATATATTTAATAAGGAGGATATGTGAATGAAAAAAGTTTTATTGGTATTGTTGTTATTAGGTTTATTTACTACTTCTGCATTAGCAGATGCTCCGTTCCACATTGGGGTTGTTACAGGTACAGTTTCTCAAAGTGAAGATGATCTTAGAGGAGCAGAACAAGCAATTAAAGAATATGGTGATGCTTCTAAGGGTGGTATGATTACACATTTGACTTATCCAGATAATTTTATGCAGGAGATGGAAACCACAATCGCTCAAATCGTGGGTCTTGCTGATGATCCATTAATGAAGGCAATTGTTGTTAATCAGGGCGTTCCAGGAACAGTAGAAGCTTTTAGAAGAATTCGTGAGATGAGACCTGATATTATTTTATTGACAGGAAGTCCTGCTGAAGATCCAGTAATGGTTGCTGACGTTTCCGATCTTGCTGTAAATCCTGATAATATTGCACGTGGCTATCTGATTATTGCAGCTGCGAAAAAATTAGGTGCAGATACATTTATGCATATTTCATTCCCAAGACATATGAGCTATGAGCTTCTTTCCAGAAGAAGAGATATTATGGCTGAAGCTTGTAAAGATCTTGGTATGGAATTTGTTGATATGGGTTCTCCAGACCCTGTTAGTGATATTGGTGTTGCAGGCGCACAGCAATTTATTCTTGAGAAAGTTCCTGCATGGTTAGAGTCTTATGGTGATAAAACTGCTTTCTTCTGTACAAATGATGCTCATACCGAACCACTTTTAAAGAGAGTTGCTGACTTAGGTGGATATTTTGTTGAAGCTGATCTTCCATCACCAACAATGGGTTATCCAGGTGCTTTAGGTATTGAGTTTGATGAATCTGATAAGGGTAATTGGCCAAATATTTTGAAAAAAGTTGAAGCTAAAGTTGTTGAAAAGGGTGGCGCTGGTCGTATGGGAACCTGGGCTTACTCATTTGGTTTTACAACCACTGCAGCTTTAGTAGAGCATGCTAAGAGAGTTGTCGAAGGTAATTCTGAATTATTAGAAAAAGATGATATTATGGATGCATTTGTTAAATACACTCCAGGTGCTGGCTGGAACGCAAGTCTATATATTGATGCTGATGATGTAGAAAGAGAAAATTACTTCCTCGTCTATCAAGATACATATGTGTTCGGCAAAGGTTTCTTAAATATGACCGATTTAGAAGTTCCTGAGAAATATTTTGATAAAGAAATAGGCAAATAATCTACATAGTTATTACATCGGCATTAATAGGGGGGAGGTAAATTTGCCTCCCCCATTTTTAAGCGTTTATTAAGATTGAGGGTGATCAAATGAATGATAATGAAAAATATTTATTAAAAATGGAGAATATCAGTAAAGATTTTTATGGTAATAAAGTCCTTCATAATGTGAATCTTACAATAAAACCGGGCGAGATTATTGGTCTTGTAGGAGAAAACGGAGCTGGTAAATCAACACTGATGAACATTCTTTTTGGACTTTCTGTCATCCACGAAACAGGTGGTTTTGGTGGAAAGATTATTTTTGATGGAGCAGAAGTTAATTTTGCTTCTCCATTTGAAGCATTGGAAGCAGGAATAGGAATGGTTCATCAAGAATTTGTTTTGATTCCTGGATTTACCGCGACTGAGAATATTCTTTTGAATAGAGAACCGAGCAAATATAATTACTTATCGGAGGTATTTGGTGACGGTCTCAATGTGCTTGACCGAGTGGAAATGAAACAGCGTGCTATGAAAGCAATTGAGACTTTAGAAGTAGATCTACATTCAGAAATGTTAGTAAATGAAATGCCAGTAGGGCACAGACAGTTTACTGAAATTGCCCGGGAAATTGATAGAAAAACAACAAAATTATTAGTTCTAGATGAACCAACAGCTGTTCTAACAGAGTCAGAGGCTGATATTGTTTTGAAAGCAATTAGAAAACTAGCTGATAAAGGAATGTCAGTTATCTTTATATCTCATCGTTTGCAAGAGATAATGGATTGTTGTGACAAAATTGTTGTCTTGAGAGATGGGGAAATTCAAAAAGAATTAACTCCTCCCCAGACAAATCCGAACGAGATTGCTGAATTGATGGTTGGAAGAGATTTGGCTGCGAATATTTTAAAGGCGAATAAAGCGAGAAAAATTGAAGAAGTCATATTAGAAGTAAATGACTTGTGGGTAGATATGCCTGGTGAACAGGTAAATGGTATTTCGGTAGAGATAAAGAAAGGTGAAATTTTTGGAATCGGTGGACTTACTGGTCAAGGCAAGCTAGGAATTGCAAATGGTATTATGGGGCTATATCCAGCACAAGGTAAAGTAATTTTTAATGGTAATCCAATCGAGTTGAATAATTCAAAGAGTGTATTAAAACAAGGAATGGCCTTTGTTTCCGAAGATCGAAGAGGTGTTGGACTACTTCTAGATCAACCTTTAAGTTGGAATATAGTCTTTACAGCAATGCAAGTGAAAGAAGATTTTATTAAGCCTTTACTCGGTGGATTAATTAAATGGTGTGATGATAAAGCTCTCACAGAAGTTTCAAAAGAATATATTGAAACTTTAAAAATCAAATGTGTAGATGAAAAACAATTAGTTCGTGAACTCTCTGGAGGAAATCAGCAAAAGGTTTGTATGGCAAAAGCTTTTGTTTTAAAACCTGAAATAATGTTCGTTTCGGAACCTACTCGCGGTATTGATGTTGGTGCAAAGAGTTTAGTATTAGAAACTTTGCGACGTTATAATGAGGAATACGGTACTACAATTATTATAACATCATCTGAGCTTGAAGAACTCCGATCAATATCTGACAGGATTGCAATTGTGAATGAAGGTAAAATCGTTGGAATCTTGCCTCCAACTGCGGAACCGGTTGAATTTGGATTACTTATGTTAGGAAAAACATCTGAAACAAAGAAGGTGGTTGCAAATGAGTAAACGAATCCAAAAATTTGTTGAAAATGTTGGTTTACCGCGAGTGATTATAGGTCTATTTTTACTTATGCTTTTCGTATTAGCACCTTTTGTGGGAATTCGTTTAGATACCTCTTTTCATGATACAATAATCAGGTTTGGCATGAATGGAGTTTTAGTCTTATCATTGGTTCCGATGATAAAATCAGGCTGTGGATTAAATTTTGGTTTACAATTAGGAGTAATATCGGGATTGCTTGGTGCAGTTTGTAGCATAGAGTTGAATTCTACAGGCTTTTTGGGACTATTTACAGCTATAGGAATAGCCATCTTTTTTGCAATTATTTTTGGTATGTTATATGGATTCCTTCTGAATCGTGTTAAAGGTGATGAGATGGTTGTTGCAACATATGTAGGATTCTCATCCGTTGCTTTTATGTGTATAATGTGGCTGATTCTTCCATTTAAAAGTAAAAGTATGATTTGGGCATACGGGGGTTCAGGTTTAAGGACAACAATCAGTGTTGAAAGATATTGGTTTCACGTATTGAATGATTTTTTGCAAATAAAAATTGGCGATCATTTGACGATTCCAACTGGTACAATATTGTTTTTCGGATTATTATGTTTTTTAGTTTGGGCATTTTTCAAAACAAAGACCAGAATGTCTATGATTGCAGCAGGTTCAAACCCTAAATTTGCAAAATCTTCCGGAATTAATGTAAATAAAATGCGTATTATTTCAGTAATTTTATCTACTATAATTTCTGGAATTGGAATTATTGTTTATCAACAGAGCTTTGGATTTATCCAACTTTATTTAGCTCCTTTTTATATGGCATTTCCAGCGGTTGCAGCCATATTACTTGGCGGAGCCTCAGTTGGAAAGGTCTCAATAAGAAACGTGCTTATTGGAGTATTTCTCTTCCAGGGAATTTTAACGATGGCTCCATCTATTATCAATAATGTGATAAAGAGTGATATGTCAGAAACCATTAGAATCATTGTTTCTAATGGTATGATAGTATATGCTTTAACAAGAAGAGTGAAGGTGAGAACATGAAAAAAGAACAGAATCTAATAAATACGATGAACCCAGTTGGTAGGTTTTTGATCAATAATGCTGTACCTATAATGTTTATTGTCTTTTTGATATTTGCGATACCATTATCTGGATTTTCGAATAATTATCTTATTAATGAGATGGTAACTCGCCTTTCAAGGAATTCTTTTACTGTTCTTGCACTTCTTATACCTGTTATTGCAGGTATGGGAATGAATTTTGGTATAGTTCTTGGAGCAATGGCGGGACAATTAGGATTAATTTTCATCACAAATTGGAGTATAGTAGGAATGCCAGGTTTGATGTTAGCAATGTTGATTTCTACACCAATAGCAATTTTATTGGGTTATTTTGCAGGAATCGTTTTGAACCGAGCGAAAGGTAGAGAAATGGTTACAGGGCTTATGCTCGGATTCTTCATGAATGGTGTGTATCAATTAGTAGTATTGTATGGAATGGGAAATATAATTCCTGTTTCAAATCCTGCAATAGTTTTACCAAGAGGATATGGAATTAGAAATGCCATAAATCTTGCGGGAATCAGACAGGTTTTAAATAACTTCTTATCATTTAAACTATGGGGTATATCTATACCTGTTGCAAATTTTTTAGTAATCGCTGCATTATGTGTATTCATTGTCTGGTTTAGAAAGACAAAACTTGGTCAGGATATGCGTACAGTAGGCCAGGATATGAATGTAGCCAGGGATTCAGGTATCAACGTTGAGCGAACAAGAATAATTTCTATAGTGATCTCTACGATTCTAGCCTGTTATGGGCAGATTATTTTCCTTCAAAATATTGGAACGGTGAATACCTATAATAGTCATGAGCAGATTGGAACATTTGCAATTGCTGCCTTGTTAATAGGTGGAGCATCTGTTGCAAAAGCTACGATTCCTAATGTTTTTATTGGAACGACACTGTTCCATCTAGTATTTATAGTATCACCACGGGCTGGAAAGGAATTGATTGGCGAGGCACAATTAGGTGAACACTTTAGAGTATTTGTTTCCTATGGAATTATCGCAATTTCTCTAGCATTATATGCCTGGAAGAAACATGTTGAAAAAGAGAATACACGTCGATTAGCTCAAGCGTCACATAGAAATGCTTTAAAAACAGCTCAGAGCCAAGGCAACTCGATTGGGGGGAATAAATCTTGAAAAGAAAAATAATCAGAATTAGTCTAGTTGTTTTACTGATCATTTTCGGGGTTTTCCTTTATTCCATTGGCAAAGAGCATAAAATATATGTAGATAACAAAGATTTTACGATTGCAGATATTACTTATAGTGCTACGACTACTTATCGGGTATGGATTGATGGAGATGAAGTAGGCGATGTGAAAAAAGGCAAGAGAAAAGTGGCAAAAATCCCAGGTTTAGGGCATAAAGTTGTTGTGGAAGAGATTGACGGAAAAGAGTTGACGGGAAAGAAATATGAGATGAAGTTTAGGTTAAAACCAAGTGAAGTAAAAGTAACCATTAATATTCCTGCAATGATTAATGAGGCAAAAGAATGGATTATAAAAGAGAAAAATTGATGATTTTTAAAAACAAGAATAGGCGACTTTAAGAGTCGCTTATTCTTGTTATAATTGAAAGAATTTTGAGTATAAGATTGTCTTTTTTTTGATTTTGTTGTACAATAAAAAATGACTACTGATAAATGATATTGAATTTCATTTTTTGGAAAAGGGTAAACTAAGAAAAGCAAATTTTTAGGGAGGCAATTTTTATGACAACGAAGGGTACTTATCATATTATTACATATGGCTGCCAGATGAATGAGCATGATTCTGAAAGATTAGCAGGACAATTGCGTGAGCTAGGTTATACATATAATGATAATTATGCAAATGCAGATATCGTTCTTCTTAATACATGTTGTATTCGAGAAAATGCTGAGTTAAAGGTGTATGGTAAAGTTGGAGAATTAAAATCAATTAAACGTAAAAATCCAGAGATGATTATTGGAATAGCAGGTTGTATGATGCAGCAAGAAAATGTGGTTGAAGAATTAAAGAGGAAATATCCTCATGTAGATTTAATCTTTGGAACTCATAATATTCATACTTTAGGTGAGCTAATTTCAAAAGTACAAGCAGACAGAAGTAGAGTGATTGATGTTTGGAATGAAGGGAGAGAACTTATTCCCGAATTACCATCTGAACGTAAATCAGCTTTTTCAGCATGGGTTTCAATTATCTTAGGTTGTAATAATTTCTGCACATATTGTATAGTCCCTTATGTTCGTGGTCGGGAGCGCAGTCGTTCTATGGAAAGTATTATCGCTGAAGTTAACAGATTGGTGGATGATGGAGTGACTGAAATTACTCTCTTAGGACAAAATGTTAATTCTTATGGAAAAGACTCTAAAGAGGAGAAAGTTGACTTTGCTGATTTGCTTAAAGAACTGGATAAGATCGATGGATTAATGCGGATACGATATATGACTTCTCATCCAAGGGATTTTTCTGATAAGTTAATTGAGACAATTCAGGAGAGTAAGAAAGTTTGTGAGCATTTTCATCTACCAATTCAATCAGGTTCAGATCGAATTTTGAAACAGATGAAACGGGGTTATACACAGGAACAATATTTAAATCTTGTAAAAAAGATAAGAAATGCTGTACCAAATGCTAGTATTTCCACAGACATTATTGTTGGTTTCCCTGGTGAAACAGAAGAAGATTTCAATGAAACAATGAAAATAATGGATATGATTGAATTTGATGCTGCCTATACTTTCTTATATTCACGTCGTACCGGGACGCCTGCTGCTAAATATGAAGAACAGGTCTTAGAAGAAGTGAAAAAAGAAAGATTACAAAGATTGATGGATTTACAGGCTAAAAAGAGTTTAAAACAAAATCAAAAATTTCAGGATCAAGTTGTTGAGGTTCTCGTTGGAGGTGAGAGCAAAAGTAATGCCCAGCGTTTTCAAGGACGTACTCGGACTAATAAAATAGTTCTCTTTGAAAAAGGTGATGAGGATTTGACTGGGAAGTATATTAATGTAAAGATTACTAAGGTGCAGAGTTGGAATCTTTATGGTGAAATTGTGTAAAAAGCATAAGACAAGTGACCGACGGGGTTGCTTGTTTTTTTTTATTTGAGAATTTATAGATATTAATACTTGAAAAAAGTTGGCTATAATGGTAAAATTATAATAGAAAATATAATAATACAAAAGAGATCTTGAAGAGTATCCACAGGGATAATAGTGTGATGTGCTCAAAATTTAAACTTTATGATTACGAAAAGGGGGAAAATGTAGAATGCAAGCTAAAGAAACAAATAGATCAATTGATTGTCTATTAATTGGGTACAATGAACCAGATTTTAATCAATATGAAGCAGTTTTGCGAAGCATGGGCCAGAATTCTGGAGCATACAAAGATTTAAACCTAAACTTCATTGAATTAGAAAATAAAAAATATCCGCCTGTGGGATTATTAAATGAATTTAGAAAAAGAGTAACTGGAAAGGACAGTAATTTAAACTGCGCAGAACCATTAAGTTTAGCAGTAGCATACCTCAGTAGTTACCTTGAAAAACGGGGATTTAAAACAGGTTATGTCAATGTATTTCAATTAGAAAAGGATAAATTAGCATCTCTTTTGAAACAAGATGTTAAAACCATTGCGATTACAACTACATTTTATGTCTCTCCGATGCCTTTAATTGAGATTATTTCTTTTATTAAGAAACATAACTCCAAAGCAAAGATAATCATTGGTGGGCCATTTGTTGGAAATCAATTCGTTGTAAATGACGAGATTACTTTAGAATTTTTATTGAAATCTATTGGTGGAGATTTTTATGTAAATAGTTCACAAGGTGAATATGCTCTATATCGAATTGTTGATGCTTATATTAATAAAAAATCTTTTGATGATATTGAAAACATAACATATAAAAAAGGTAAGGGTTTCGTTACAACATCAACCTCGTTTGAGGATAATAACTTAGATGAGAATGTGATTGATTGGAGTATCTTTGATTCTTCACGTATTGGGCGAACAGTTCAGTTACGAACTGCTAGAGGGTGTGCATATAGCTGTGCTTTTTGTGGTTACCCAATCAGAGCTGGTAATTATACATATACATCTGTTGAAACAGTTGAGAAAGAATTGAATTACATTAAAAGTCTTGGAACAGTTAAAAATATTGCTTTTATAGATGATACATTTAATGTACCTCTTGATCGTTTTAAAGAAATCTGTAAAATGATGATTCGGAATGAGTATGATTTTAACTGGTTCTCTTATCTACGCTGTCAGCATATGGATGAAGAAACAGTTCAACTAATGAAAGATAGTGGTTGTAAAGGAGTATTTTTAGGAATCGAATCAGGAAGTCCAGAAGTATTAGAAAAAATGAACAAACATGCAACTATTCATAAGTATAAAGAAGGAATTGCTTTATTAAACGAAGCAGGTATATTAAGTTTTGCTTCATTTATAGCAGGTTTTCCTGGTGAAACAGATGAAACAGTTCAACAGACAATTGATTTTATTGAAGAAACAAAACCTACTTTTTATCGGGTACAGATGTGGTATTGTGATCCAGTTACTCCAATTTTCCAGTATAAAGATAAATATAAGATCACTGGTCAGAGTTTTGAATGGAGTCATTTCACCATGAATTCCAAGCAGGCCAGTGAATGGATTGATAAAATCTTTTTATCTGTAAAGAATTCTATCTGGCTTGAACAGTATAACTTTGATTTTTGGATTATTCCTAACCTGTTGGGACATGGAATGAGTGTTGAACAATTTACTGAGTTTGTCAAAATGTTTAACGCTATCCTGAGAGAAAAATTCGATGGGCCAATGAATGAAGTTGATAAAAAAGCATTGATGGAACGATTGAAAAAAAGTTGTATGTTTTAATTGATGATATAAGTAAAGACTAAAAGACCGTGCTAATTTGATCGGCACGGTCTTTTTTTATTTTAGATATTTTATTTATTTTTATTATCGTCTATCCACTCTTCAACCGCTTCTTGTACAGTTACAATTCTAGAACCAAACTTTTCAAATAAATCTAATGTTTTAGCAAATCTGTCAGGTGGAAAGAAATATTCATTACCATCATCGGCGACTTCGTGAAATATTAAGATTAACCAGGCATTGTCCTGATGAGCGTCCCAAATCCACTGTTTAATAGCATTGAGAGATGTAGTTTTCAAAACAACTCGTACATGCTGTTTTGGTTGTTTCTCTGTAGCGAAGATAACCAATTCTTTACCCCGACCAGAAATGTAATGAGTTTTAACAAATGTTTCTACCATGGGGTTCCAGACTGTCATTGGACTACAAAAATGTGCAGTATCGATGTTAATCAATTTACGGCTGATTAATAAATTACGTGATCCAACAATTTCATCATACAATGCAGCATCATCTAATTCCATCAGATCAGGGTGTGTTCGAGTATGAGACCCAATCACCCATCCTGCTTCTTCCATTTCGATTAGTTGTGTCAATAGAGTATGATCAGGGCGATCTATAAAGTTAGTCGGCACATAAATCGTTCCTTGATAACCGTGTTCCTCCATCAGTGGGAATGCGTTTTCATAAACTCCTATGTAACTGTCGTCAAAATGTAACATTACCAGGGGTTTTTGGTAGGCCTTTGGTTCTTCGTCAGCCATAACAGCCACATTTACAAATATTAACACGGTAAAAATAATAAGAAATATGTTGCCAATGAAAAATAATCTTTTCATTTCAATTACCTCCGTTAATTTATCTTTCTCTAATAGGAATTCGCTTTTTACATGTATTTTTCCTTCTTTTTTTAGTTTGTACCTTGAGTCCATTAACTTTATTTATCTGAAAAACTATGATATAATAATTAGTTAGAGGCGAACTTAAAACATTTTTCAAAGACTATCAAAAATACGAACCAGATTAACTTATAAAGTACATTAAGCAAGAAAATAGATCATTAAAGGAGTGTTGGATTTGAGCGAACTAACGCCAATGATGAAACAATATAATGCAATAAAGAGACAATATACGGATTGTTTGCTATTTTTCCGTATGGGTGACTTTTATGAAATGTTTAACGAGGATGCTGAGGTTGCTTCACGAGAGTTAGAGATTGCTTTAACTTCTAGAAATAAAGGTGGAGGTAAAAAAACACCTATGGCTGGTGTTCCTCATCATTCAGCTGATAATTATATTGCTCAACTGATCAAAAAGGGATATCGGGTGGCCATTTGTGAGCAGGTGGAAGATGTTAGTGAAGCGAAAGGTCTGGTTCGTCGTGATGTAGTTCGGGTTATTACGCCAGGAACAGCTTTAGATAGTACTATTTTGCAGGATGATAAAAATAACTATCTGGGTGCACTTATCTTGCATCAGAATCAACTAGGATTTGCTTATGTTGATATCTCTACGGGAGAATTTGCAGTAACTGAGTTTGATTGGGTTGTTAATAAGGTGATTGATGAGTTATCTAGAATTCAACCCAGTGAATTGATCATCTCTTCTGAATTAAAAGATTACCCTGTCATTGAGAGTTTTTTACGCCAACAGTCAAATATAGTTATAAATATTATGCCAGATAATTTTAATTATCAAACAGCATATCAATTGTTGATTGAACATTTTAATACAAAAACCTTACATGGTTTTGGATGTGAAGGCTTAAAAACAGCAACCATTGCTGCAGGTGGTATTATGAATTATTTAAATGAAACTCAGAAACGTAGTTTGAGCCATATCAATCGGTTGAAAACATATTCAAATCAAGAATATATGATTTTGGATGCTGCTACGCGGCGGAATTTAGAATTAACTGCCACTCTTCGGGATGGAAAACGTCGTGGGAGTTTGTTGGGAGTTCTTGATCGCACTGTTACGGCTATGGGTAGCAGAAAGTTAAAACATTGGATTCATCAACCTTTATTGAGTCAAGAAAAGATCGAAGAGCGACTTTCATCTGTGGATGAATTGATCAATCATTTATATGAGTTGGAAAGTTTAAAGGAAACTTTAAAAGGCATTTATGATATTGAGCGGCTTTTAGGACGGATTGTGTATGGTTCTGCCAATGGTCGAGATTTGATAGCATTGAAACAGTCTCTCTCAAAATTACCTGAGGTTGATAAAATTTTAGCTTCTTTTACATCACCGCGTCTGCAATTTTTACGTAAAAGTTTAGATCTTTCAGAAGATGTAGTATCCTTGATTGAGACTGCGATTCTGGACGAGCCACCAACTTCTCTAAAAGATGGTGGTTTGATTAAAGAAGGTTTTCAAGAAGAATTAGATCGCTTACGTGATGCTTCAACTAATGGAAAAGAATGGATAACTCGCCTTCAGCAACAGGAGCGAGGGCGGACAGGTATTAAATCTTTAAAAGTTGGTTTCAATAAAATTTTTGGGTATTTTTTAGAAGTGACAAAATCTAATTTGCATTTGGTTCCTGAGGATTATATTCGTAAACAAACGCTTTCAAATTGTGAACGGTATGTAACTCCTGAGTTAAAGGAGAAAGAATCTTTGATTCTGGGAGCAGAAGAAAAGAGTGTTCTCCTCGAATATGAAATCTTTGTTAAAATTCGAGATCAAGTCGCTCAAGAGATGCGTCGGATTCAGGAAAGTGCTGAGGTTTTAGCACAATTGGATGTATTGGTCTCTTTTGCTGTAGTTACAATAGAAAATCAATATATTCGCCCAATTGTAACTACTGATGGCGAACTGGAGATTATCAAAGGACGTCATCCAGTTGTGGAAGATTTAATTGATCAGCCTTTTATTCCTAATAATACTTATCTTGATGGAGATAGATCCAGGTTTACGATTATAACTGGGCCAAACATGTCCGGTAAATCCACGTATATGCGTCAGGTCGCATTAATTACTTTAATGGCTCAGATTGGTTCTTTTGTTCCCGCTGAACAAGCTAATATAGGCCTGGTAGATCGAATTTTTACTCGGGTTGGAGCAAGTGATGATTTGACGACTGGCCAGAGTACTTTTATGGTAGAGATGAATGAAGTAGCAAATATTGTTCATCATGCAACAAAACAGAGTCTAATCATTTTAGATGAAGTAGGTCGTGGAACTAGCACATATGATGGTTTAAGCATAGCTTGGGCTGTGATTGAATATATTCATAATTGTGAACGTATTGGAGCTAGAACTTTGTTTGCCACTCATTATCATGAGCTGACTGTTTTAGAGGATCAGTTGGAAGGGGTCAAAAATTATAATATTGCTGTAGAAGAAAATGAACGGGATGGAATCGTTTTTAGACATGAGATTATTCCAGGGGCTGCTGATCAAAGTTATGGAATTGAGGTAGCCCGTCTTGCAGGCTTACCACAAGAAATACTTGCTAAAGCTAGAGAAATTCTTCAACGATTAGAGAAGGAGAATACTAGTCCACTTATGGAAAGTGAGGAAGAGGTTGCAGTTTCAGTGGAAATATCTAAACCTATTTTGAAAGAAGAACCTCAATCTGTGAAAGAACAGCAACTTTCTCTTTTTACACCTACAAAGCATCCTATAGTAGATAGATTGCGTGAGATAGATATTATGTCTATTACACCTATGGATGCAATGAATCTTCTCTATCAATTGAAGAAAGAGGCAGAGGGGAAGTGATGAAATGGCTTCAAAAATTATAGTTCTTAGTGAAAGAGTAGCAAATCAGATCGCCGCAGGTGAGGTGGTTGAACGTCCAGCCTCAGTTGTAAAAGAGTTGATAGAAAATTCGATTGATGCAGGAAGTAAGCGAATTAAAGTCGAAATTATTGATGGAGGGCGAACAAGTATTCGCGTTTTGGATAATGGAGAAGGAATTAGTAAAGAAGATATTCTTACTGCATTTGAACGTCATGCTACCAGCAAGATTAGAGAATCTTCAGATATTTTTTCAATTCGTACCTTAGGATTTCGTGGTGAAGCTTTACCGAGCATTGCTTCAGTGAGTAAGGTGACGATTCAGAGCAGAACAGCTGATGAATCAGTAGGCACCCTTTTAAGAATTGAGGGGGGAGAGGTGAAAGATCAGCGTGAGATAGGTATGGCTGTGGGGACAGATTTTCTTGTGGAGAATTTATTTTTTAATACTCCAGCTAGATATAAATATTTGAAATCAATAACCACTGAATTGGGTCAAATTAGCGACTTATTCAATAGAGTTTCTTTAGCAAATCCTCAAATTGGTATGAGTCTTTCACATAATAAGAAATTAGTCAATAGGACTCCAGGAACAGGACGATTTTTAGATACAGTCTTAAGTGTCTATGGGCGAGATTTGGTGGATAATCTCATTGAAGTAGATTATGAGGAATGTTATATTAAAGTTTGGGGATATGTTACCCGGCCTACTGTGTATCGCTCTTCTCGAAAGCATCAGTCTTTTTATGTGAACGGAAGATATGTGAAAAGTGTACTTTTAAGTAGAGGCGTAGGCGAGGCCTATAATAACCTTTTGCCTGATAAACGTCATCCAATCGGATTTTTATTTATAAAGATAAACCCCATCCATGTTGATGTGAATGTACATCCTGCTAAATTTGAAGTTAAGTTTAGTAGACCAGAGATGGTGATGGAGGTGGTGACAAAGGGAATTCGTCAGGCTTTATTGAATGCTGATTATGATTTGCCTAAACCTCGCTTAATAAATAACAAGAATCAACAACAGGAAAAGGCTGAATTGACTTCACTTTTTAAAGAGAATGAGCATATAGATACCGATATAAGTTTTGATACCGGTACTGATGCAGGTATGGATGCAAGTACTATTACTGATGCTAATACTGATGCAAATGCCGGTATCAATTATCATATAACTGAAGATGTAGAATCTTCTGCTAATCGAGTGGCAGAAAGACTAGCAAAATTAGACTATAACCCGAAGAATTGGGACCCGAAATATCGTGTGCAGGAGAAGGAAAGAGGCCCGAAACAGGCCTACTATGGTAAAAATATTTCTGTTAAGGAAAGAGATTCTTATAAGTCTGTTTCCAAAGTACCTTCTAAGATAGAAGAGATAGACGAAGAAATGGTTTCCGATTCAGGTAAATCTGTTTCCAGCACAAAAGGGCCAGGAGCCTTCA
The DNA here is from genome assembly GCA_030627905.1 of Halanaerobiales bacterium. Taxonomy (GTDB): domain Bacteria; phylum Bacillota; class Halanaerobiia; order DY22613; family DY22613; genus JAGMES01. The sequence goes on along the minus strand of DAOVRZ010000045.1, from coordinate 12,073 downwards.
TAGCTCAGCTTTTACCCATAGGTCAGATTCATAAAACTTACATTATTGCCGAGAGTAAAGATGGTTTTTATGTCTTTGACCAGCATGTAGTTCATGAACGGATTTTGTATGAAGAATTAATGGATAGATTTCGTGAAAAAGGGATCTCATCTCAAACACTTTTAATTCCGCTAACATTGGAACTTACATTGAAAGAAATTCAGGTTATATTAGAAAATCAAGAGTTATTTAACCAAATGGGTTTTGAAGTGGAGCATTTTGGTGGAAATACTATTATAATTAATGCTGTTCCTCGTAGATTAGATGAACGACCTGATAAGGATTTATTTTTGGAGATAGTTGATATGGTTTTAGAGGAGAAAAAAGCTGGAGATCGAGGTCGATTGTATAAAAAATTGATTACCATTATGGCTTGTAAGGGCGCTATCAAAGCAGGTGAATACTTAGAACAGGGTGAGATGATTCGATTGTTACAGGAATTGAGCAAGACGGAGAATCCCCGGTTCTGTCCTCATGGGAGGCCGATTTTCTTTCAAGTTTCAGAAAAAGAACTGTTAAAAGCTTTTCAGCGAATTTGAGATAAGTATAATGATTAGTCCATCTCAAAAAAAATTTGAGATGGACTTTTTTAGACTTGTCAAAATTAGTATTGAGAGATATAATAGTTTCTATTGAGGAAGAGAGATATACAAAGTAGAACTTAGAAATGGAGTGGAAAAATGTACCCTTTACTTGCAATTGCAGGTTCTACAGCAGTGGGAAAGACTGATTTTGCATTAGCTTTAGCCCAAGAGATCAACGGTGAAATTATTTCTGCAGATTCAATGCAAATTTATAAAAAAATGAACATAGGTACTGCTAAACCTACTCTTCAGGAGTTGGCAATGGTTCCTCATTACTTAATAGACTGTATTGAACCAGATCAGGACTTTACTGTTGCTAATTTTCAATCTCGTGTAGAGAAATTAATCCCTAAGATCTATAACCGTGATGCAATTCCAATGTTAGTTGGTGGAACCGGTTTATATTTTCAAGCAGTTATAGAGGGGTTTGTCTTTCCTGAAATGGAGACTGACTGGGAATTTAGAGATGAAATGCATAGTTTAGCAGAAGAAAAGGGAAATGAGGCTGTACATAATCTACTTAAAGAAGTTGATGTAGAATTAGCTGAAAAGCTCCATCCTAATGATTTAAGAAGAGTAATTCGTGGGATTGAAGTATATCGTCAAACTAAGAAAACAGCAAGTTATTGGCAGAAACGAGCATTAGAACAACCTAAAAGATATAACATGATTAAAATTGGTCTAAAACGGGATAGAGAGGAATTATATCAACGAATCAATGTTCGGATTGATTTAATGATAAAAGCTGGTTTAGTTGAAGAAGTGAAGGTACTTATTGACGAAGGATATTCTCCTGATTTAATATCTATGCAGGGATTAGGCTACAAAGAGATTGTTGGTTATTTGAAGGGTGAATATGATCTTGATAAAGCAATTTATCTCTTAAAGCGTGATACCAGGCATTTTGCCAAACGGCAAATAACCTGGTTTAAACGAGATAAAGAGATAATGTGGTTTAATCTAGGAGAGATGAGTACGGTAGAGATGGTAAGTAGAGTCAAAGAAATAATTAACAAAAAAGGGATTTAATTTAGAACTATTATTCAGTACTTTTCTTAAAAAAGAGGAAAAATTGTCTTCCGTGAAGAATTATTATTGAAAGGTAGTTTCGTTTAACATTTCGGAAGTAGATGGCACCATCAAAGATGGTGTACTTTTACAAAAAAGGTGATATTAATTTTACCCCCACTTAAGGAAAATGGGGGATTTCTTTCTTCCGAAAATGTTGTTAAATAAGGAGGTACTATATTATGGTACTAAAATTGGATCAGGATCTTCTACTTGGAAGTGCTACAGCACCGTATCAGATTGAGGGCGGTATAATCAATTCAGACTGGCATAAGTGGTGTCAACTTCCTGGAAATATTTCTGATGGCACTTCTGGAGAGATTGCTTGTGACCACTGGAATCGAATTGAAGAAGATAGTGAGCTTTTGAAAAAAATGAATCACCAAATTTATCGTTTGGGAATTGAATGGGGCAGAGTTCAACCTAGAGCTGAGGCGTTTGATGATGATGCTTTAGATCGTTATAGATATGAGCTACAGCTTTTACGGGATAAAGGGATTCGTCCATTAGTAACACTTCATCATTTTGTTAATCCAGAATGGTTAATGGATATCGGCGGTTGGGAGAAATCTGATATAGCAGATCGCTTCTCTAGATATGTTCGATATGTTGTAGATGGACTGGCTGACTTAGTCGACGAATGGATCACGATAAATGAACCTTTCGTTTATGTTGTTCATGGTTATGCATATGGCATTTGGCCTCCTGGAAAAAAAGAGCCATTTACAGGATTTAAAGTCTTGAAGAATATGTTACATGCTCATGTTCAAGCATATCAGGTGATTCATCAGATATACAAAGATAGAGATTTACCCGTAAAGGTGGGTATTTCTCATCATATGCGAAATTTTGATCCTATAAATCAGAAGAATCCATTAGATCGAATGTCTGCGCGTATAGCTGATCGTTTGAATAATAAACTTGTGTTAGAGGCAATGATAAACGGTCAATTGATCCTTCCATTGGGCACAGGCCAACCTTGGGGCGTGGGACCATTCTGTGATTTTATTGGACTGAATTATTACAGTCGTGATCTGATAAAATTTAGTATTAATCCAAAAGATACATTTATGAAGCGTATTACCAATTCAACGAATGAAACAAGTGATTTGGGATGGGAGATTTATCCAGATGGTCTGTATCGTATTTTAAAAGAGTTAGGCCAACATGGAATGCCAATTTATATTACTGAAAATGGCATTGCTAATGAAGATGATTCTAAGAGATCTGCATTTATACTCAAACATCTACAGATGATCCAAAAAGCACGAGATGAAGGTATTCCGGTTGAAAGATATTATCATTGGTCAACGATGGATAATTTTGAATGGGCTGAAGGACTTAGTTCTCGCTTTGGTTTGGTAGAAGTTAATTATAAGACACTTGAGAGAAAAATTCGCTCTAGTGGAAAAATGTATGCTGAACTTTGTAAAACCCATATTATCACAGATGACTTGCTTGAAAAATATGCTCCAGGATTGGAAATATAAAAAATTAAAATATGCAATATTAATTATAGCATGTCTAGATAAACAAGAGGATAGAATATATTTGAGGTGATATTGTTGGATAATAAACCAAGATATAAAGTTTATTCTGAGTATTTGAAGGAAAAGTATGGTGAGAAAGTATACAAACTACCGATTAATCTACCCTTAACCTGTCCAAATCGTGATGGTGAACTTGGAACTATGGGTTGTACATTTTGTGGAGATGAAGCGGCTGGATTTGAAAGTTTATCTAATCAACTCTCTGTTAGGGAACAATTGTTAAAGAATATGGATTACATTCGTGAAAATTATCGTGCAAATAAATTTATTGCTTATTTTCAGAATTTCACCAATACATATCTTCCTTTGAAAGATTTTCGTCAGAATCTCTATGAAGCCTGTATTGAGGATATTGTAGAGATTAATATATCTACCAGACCTGATTGTATCCATCCTGCTTATTTAGACAGTTTAGCTGATGTAAAAGCTAATAAAGGAGTGGAAATTGGAATTGAACTAGGTTTACAGACGGTAAATTATCACACTCTCCGTTCACTTAATCGTGGTCATACTCTGGCAGAATTTGTAGATTCAGTACTTAAAATTCAGAAATACGGATTTGAAATTTGTGCACATATTATTTTGAATCTTCCAGGTGATACCTTAGAAGATGCGATTGAATGTGCAAAAATTCTTTCTGCCTTCGGTGTAGAACATGTGAAGATTCATTCTCTATATATTATTAAAGGAACTCGTTTGGCGAGTGAGTTTGAAAGAGGAAAATTTGAGATAATTACCATGGAAGAATATATTGAGCGGGTTATTACATTTTTAGAGTATCTTGATCCTTCGATTGCAATTGGACGTTTTTTAGCTCGGGCACCAAAGGATAGAGCCATTTTTTGTAATTGGGGTTATCATTGGGCACAGATCAAAGCTAAGATGGATAAAAGAATAAAGGAACTTGACACATATCAAGGGAAAAAATTCAATTATCTTGGAGGCCGGGGAGTTTCTAAATTTGTATAACGACATTTCAGAAACCCCTTCTCTTTAGGTGGGGGTGAAAGTCTTACAATAATTTTAAAAATTCAGCGGGAGTTCATATCTCGACTATAAATCATAACCTTACTGACCATGTATTATTTTGTGGGAAGTGAGGTTTTTTTGATACATAGGCGCGAAAGATGTAGTAATTATCAGAATATTTAAGAACATAAATTGATTTTTCAGAAATTTTGGAAGATTAAAATTAATCATATTAATTCGTAAATTAAATATCTTAAAGTTTTTTAAAAAATGGGGTTGACAGGATAGATAGAAATGACTATAATGAGGATGTAAGAGAAAAGAAATATAAGGAAATGTAACGCCTATTTAACATTTTAAAGGGCGATTATATAGATGGTGAGTATATTCAGAATTTATACAAAAGTAAACCTACACTTCAGGAGGTGATTGGGAGATGTTACTCGATCATGAACTAGTAAAAGTGATTTTGCAGGAAAAGAAAAGTGAAGTGGAGGAAATGAGAAGAGCTCGAAAAGCAAAACGGTAATGCCCAAAGTAGATTGAAATTGAGTAGTGGGTCTACATCAAAAGTATAAAGGAGGAGTTATTATGATGTTAGATCTGCAAACAGAGTACAAAAGGGGACAGAACAAAATTAAAAAGTCCCAACAGCGTTGGTAAGTTTAGTTTAACCGAAAAAAGTTGAAGGAGCTGTTTACTATGTTTGAACTGCATAGTTTAAATAAAGAGTACATAAGAGAACAAGTAAGGATTATGAAAAGAATCAATAAGAAATAAAAAATTTTATACCCCCCAAAACTTGTATTACAGCAAAATCCCAGATCTATTGATCTGGGATTTTTGCTGTAAAATAAATTTAACTAATTTCATCCATTGCTCTGGCTTGAATCAGGAGTGAAGACGCGCTGGCCTAGTTCGTGATCCATCATAAATAATCCACTACCAGAATCACCAATAAGCTTAAGTTTTTGAAGTACCCCTTCAGCTGACGCTTCTTCTTCGACTTGTTCATCGACAAACCACTTTAGAAAATTATTTGTAGCATGATCTCTTTCATTTACTGCTAGATCGACTAGATCATTGATCCATCCAGTAATTTTTTGTTCATGTTGATAAGCATCTTCAAAAGCAGCCAGTGAAGTAGCCCAATCGGTTTGGGGAGTCTCAATAGCTGTGAGGGTTACTTTTCCACCAGGTTCATTTACAAAATCATAAATCTTAATTGCATGAGTTAATTCTTCTTGAGCTTGTATCCTCATCCAATTCGCAAATCCACTCAAATTAGTTGATTCAAAATATGTTGACATGGAGAGGTATAAGTAAGAAGAGTAAAATTCAGCATTGATCTGCTTATTTAAAGCATCTTGGATGTTTTCTTTTAACATAAGTTTCCTTCTTTGTTTAAGCTTCTGAAACTAGTTTTCACTATCTTAGAAAAATTTATTATAGAAAAAGATAGTTTTAAATATCATACTTTAACATTTTTCCATTCACCTTTCTTCCAAAGGAAAATGACATAACTACTTCTCACAAACCAATCAATATTCATCGCTATCCAGGCTCCAATTAATCCCCAACCTAAATGGAAGATGAAAATATATGAAAAGAGTAAACGTCCAATCCATACACCAGCAACGGTACTATAAAGAACAGGTTTTGTATATCCTGCACCTCTTAGAGCTCCAGCAAGAACAAATTGTGTTGCCATTGGAATCTGTGCAATAGCAACAATTCTAAGATTCCTAGCTCCCAAACGAATGAATTCTTGAGCGTTTGGATCTGACATATCTGTATAAAGACGCATTAAATATTCTGGAAAGATCAAAAATATAATACCCATGAAAGCCATGATCGCGATTCCAAACTTCATAGAGACAATTCCACTGGTTTCAGCTTCTTTAGGCTTACCTTCTCCTAATTTTTGTCCGACTATAGTAGTTGCTGCTACTGAAAATCCCCACCCTGGCAAATAGGAGATGGATTCTGCATTGATCGAAGAAGTATGAGCAGCAAAAGCGACAGTACCTAGAGAACTGACTACCCTTGCAAAGAGAGTTTGACCGATTCTTAAAGCTGCCTGCTCGCCAGCTGCAGGTGCGCCAATCCGTATTATTCTTTTTAGGATTGGCCAATCAACTTTTAATAATTTACTCCACTCGATTTTTAAAATTGAACGGTTTTTTTGAAGAAGAATCATGAGAACTGTAAAACCAGTTATTCTAGCAATAGTGGATGCTAAGGCTGCTCCATAAACTCCTAGTTGTGGAAAGATTCCGATTCCATAGATAAAGAGATAATTTCCAGTAACATTTAAAATATTTATTAGCACATTTGCAAACATAGGCGTTTTTGTATCACCTGCTCCACGTAACGCGGAGGAGATTATTATAAACTGACATTGAAAAAAAAGCCCTGGTATGAGCCAGCGTATATATCCAGTTCCTAACTGGACAATTTTTTCTGTCTTTGCATTCATTAAAAAGAGGATTGTTGGCGCTACAAAATAAAGCAGGATGCTTAATATGAAAGCTAAAAAGATTCCACCCAAAAGTGATTGTTGAAAGGTTCTATTTGCTAATTTACCATTTCGTTCACCAATAAAACGCGCAACTAGAGCAGTAGTACCTACACTAAGACCATTAAAAATAATCAACCATAACATTAAAGGTTGTATGGTTAATCCGATAGCGTTTAAAGAATTTACTCCCAATTTTCCAACCATTATCATATCTGCAATCTCAACAAGAGTTATCAAACCCATCTCCACAATAATTGGCCAGGCAAGTTTGAGAATATTTCGCCTGATCTGACTATGAGAGATTACTTGTTCTTCAATAACATTTTCTGTTGATTGATTCATTCACGATCACCTTCTTTCTAAATTCCTCTCTACTGATTTCACATTCCGAAATAAATATCCTTCTTTATTTATAAATTATTTTTGAGGAAGCTAAAAGATTTATAATTCTGAATTATTTTTTTGAAAAAAGGACAAGGATTTTTATTTCTATAACACGAATTAAATACTAGAGAATATTTCTATGGAGGCGGAAAATATGAATAAAAAACGCAAGATAAATGCTGAGGATTTATATTTGATGAAATTTGTCTCTGATCCGCAAATTTCACCAGCGGGAAATGAAGTGGCTTTTACTTTAACAACAGTAAATGAAGAGAAAGATTATCAGTCACAGATCTTTTTAGTAAATGAGGAAGGTAAACAAGTTCAGTTAACTAATACGACAAAGGTGGATTCAATGACTCGTTGGGCTCCGTTAGGAAATCAACTAGCATTCATTTCTAATCGAAGTGGAGAACGTCAAATCTGGTTAATTAATCGTCATGGCGGTGAAGCAAAACAGTTGACTCAATTACACAATGGAGTTATAAAATTTGATTGGGCTCCTGACGGTAAGAGGATTGCTTTATTTTCTGAAGTAGCTCAGACTGATGAAATGGAGACTCTTTTAAGGGAAAAGACAGATGCAGAAAAAGAGAAAGAGAGAAAAGAATCTGCAAGGAAAGTAAAGGTGATCGATAATCTTTCTTATAAAGCAGATGGTAGGGGCTTTTTAACAGAAAAAAAATCTCATGTATGGATAGTTGGTTTAGATGGTGGAGATCCCGTACAGGTTACAACAGAAGAACGTAATTATTTTAGTGCGACTTGGTCTCCAGATGGAAAAAAACTTGCTTTAGTTAGTGAGATTGATGATCCTGACTATAAACCTGGAGAGATTCAAATTCAGATTTTAGATCTTTCAACCAAAAAAATAGAGAATATTATATCAGAGGGATTTATGGGAGGTTCGCTTACATGGTCGCCAGATGGCAGCAAGATTGCTTTTTATGGTAACAGACATGAGCATAAATTTGCAACATTAAATCAAATCTGGATTAGTGATCTGACAGATGGTACTTTAAAAAGATTAGCAGTAGATCAGGAACTCACTATTGGAGATTATTGCATGAGTGATCTAAGAGCAGGAGGCACTATTCCTGGCCCTCAATGGTCTTTTGATGGACAGTTCGTTTACTCAGTAGTTTCTGCTTACGGTAATTCTGCAATCTATTCTATTGGTCTGGATGGTTCTATTGAGAAAGTAGTCGGTGGAGAAAGGCAAATTTTTGGATTTAGTATGGATGTGGACCGGATAAAAATTGCTTTTGCTTATACTGATTCTCTAATACCAGGAGATTTGGCTATTTTTGATCTAATAACTAAAACTGAGAAGCAGTTGACTCAAATCAATAAGGAACTTCTTGAAGAATTAGTACTTGCTCAACCTGAGGAAGTTACTTTTACTGGGGCAGATGATTGGGAGATTCTGGGTTGGTATATAAAACCTGTTGATTTTGAAGAAGGAAAAGTTTATCCTACGGTTCTTGAAATCCACGGAGGACCTCATGCTATGTACTCTAATTCTTTCTTCCATGAGTTTCAACTGTTGGCTGCTCACGGATATGGTGTAATATATTGTAATCCACGTGGAAGTCAAGGTTATGGACAAAAATTTGCCAACGGTGTTATTGGTGACTATGGTGGAAAAGATTATGAGGACTTAATGGCTTTTGTTGATTATGTTGAAAAATGGGATTGGGTTGATAAAGCTCGTGTAGGGGTTATAGGGGGGAGCTATGGTGGTTTTATGACTAATTGGATCATTGGTCACACTAACAGATTTAAAGCGGCTGTGACCCAACGGAGTATATCTAATTGGAATAGTTTCACAGGGGTAAGTGATATCGGATACTTTTTTGCAGAGAATGAGCACAATTTAAATTTTGTAAAAGACCAAAAAGAGCTTACATGTATTTCTCCTATCACTTACGTTGAAATGATAGATACTCCTCTACTGATAATTCATGGCGAACATGATTATCGTTGTCCAGTAGAACAGGCAGAGCAACTTTTCATTCATTTGAAATTTTTACGAAAAACTGTTCGTTTATCTATCTTTCCAGGGTCAAATCACAATCTGTCCCGAAACGGAAAACCAGAATTAAGAGTTGAACGATTAAAACAGATCGCTGGATGGTTTGATCAATATTTATAAATACTCTTCTTGTAAAAACTAGAAAGAATCATTAAAGACCGTCTATAAATCCTGAATTTAAGGCTTTAGACGGTCTATTTTTTATTTAACGACATTTCAGAAGGCGAAGTTCCTCTTCTTATAGGTGTGGGTAGAAGATTAGAATAATTTCAAAACTCCTTCTGAAGTCGTTAAACTTAAGAAATAATAACTACGTTATTATTTCGACTTTCACTAATTCTGGTGAGATAAGTTGATATAAATTTAGATTGGCATCTTCTAATAAAGGTGATATATTTTGTGTCGTGCAGAAATATAGACGATGCAGAGCACGGGTCATAGCTATATATAATAGTTTGATGTCAAGTTCTTCATTATGATATTCTTCTTCTAACGTAATGATAAAGACGACGTCAAATTCAAGACCTTTAGCAAGATAAGAAGGCAGAATTATTATACCGCTTTGATATTCTGCTATATCATCGGTGACAAGTTTAGGCTTAATATTTTTAGGAAAAAGTTTATGAAGTTTTTTACATTCATCCATAGTTTTACAAATAATAGCGATGGATTCGAATTCTTTTCCTTTTAATTCGATTTCTTTTAATATATAGTTTACAATTTCGTTAGGGGAGAGATTTGGGAGTATAAAAGGTAATTCGCCATGACGGATAATTGGTTTAGCAAAGATAGTTTTTTCATTCTGATAGTGTTTAATTACTTCATTGGCGAGATTCATAATCTCTATTGTTGTTCGATAACTCTGTTCTAATGTTTTATAGTTTGTAGAGCTTTTAGGGAAAACCCATTTGATTACTTCATCCCAGTTTTTGATAGCACGATAGGAGTGAATTCCCTGAGAAAGATCCCCTAAAATCGTAAATGAGTTGGTTGAGCTTAATATTTTTAGGATATAAAACTGAAAGAGACTAAAATCTTGTGCTTCATCAATGACTACATGACTTAATCGTTGGCGTTTGCCTTGAAACCCAAATAAGCGGATTCTAAGATATACTAATGGAGCTAAATCTTCAAATTCAATCTCACCATTATCTAAAATTTCAGCAGAATGTTTTGCAATAAAGGCCAAAAGTTTTTCTGGAATAAATCCACCAGTGTAAATTTCTAAATTTATAGGGTCTGTGATTATATTTCTGTAATATTCTATCAGATCCATTTGGGGTACCTGACTTAGATAAGTGTCAACTAATTTATTGGAAATTTTTTCCCATCTGCGGATAGTTTCATCTCTTTTTTCTAACATTTTGATTATTTTTTGTCGATCACTTTCTGATTCGGCAGCGGCTGTATAGTAAAGATTAACTGCTGTATCGGCTTTTCGGTTTTCTTTTTCGATCATATCTTGAACACTATTTTTGACTAGTTTTTTTAATTTTGTTTTCAGTTTGGCAAGACGTTTGTAAATTGGGTAGTGTTTATATTCGGTTAAAAAGATTCGTCTAATCGTACTTGCTCGCATAATAACATGATTGTCTAGAGATAAATCTTCCCGTGGTGTAAAGTTTTCTTCTATATCATTAAGGTACTTATCTATGACTTTTTTGAAAGTTAAAGACCCTTTGAATTTTGAAGTATCTCGTAGTATTTTATGCTCATCTTTATCAAGGCAGGATTTAGAGTTAATAAAGGAGGTTAACTTCAAATTTGGATTAATAACTTTAACCTTTTTACCTAATTGCTCTAACATTAACTCAATATAAGTAGTTTGTCTTACCCGTTCAACACCTAATTCTGGTAAGACTTCTGAAATGTAGTTTAGAAAAAGGTTATTCGGAGCAACTATCATAAAAGAATCAGGATCAAATGACTTTTCATAAGTGTAGATTAGATAAGCTATTCGATGGAGAGCGATGGTAGTTTTACCACTCCCAGCTACTCCTTGAACAATCAATGGATTTTCCATTTCAGCACGGATGATTCTATTTTGTTCTGACTGGATCGTAGATGCGATATCTTTTAATCGATTATCTGCATTTGCTCCAAGAGCTTTTTGAAGTAATGGATCTGTTGTTGTAATATCGATATCAAAAATTTCCTCTAATTCACTCTTTTCAATCGTAAACTGGCGTTTGAGCAAAAGCTCTCCTTTAATCATTGTTTCTTCGTGAACCCGGTCACCTAGTACTAAGTAGGAAGCATCTCCCAATCTTCCTTCATAGTATAAGTTTGCTATGGGAGCACGCCAGTCGATGATTAACGGATAATTGTCAGATTCACGGGTGAGACCAGTTTTACCGATATAGGATTTTTCTACTTTATCGGTACTATTTGGAGTAAAATCTACCCTGGCAAAATAGGGCTTTTCGTTGGCATTTTTAAATCCTCGAATCTTTTCATCATAGTGTTTAATCGTTGAAGTGCCAGTCATTAAGTCAATATAAGTTTGGCTTCCTTCATCTGGATTGTGCTTAAAATTTCTTAGAAGGTAATTTACTTTCTCTTTTAGTTGTTGTTGGCGTATAGCATATAAATCATAAGCCTCTTTTACTTCTTCAAGGGTTTCCTCTAATCTAGTTAATTCAATTGGATAATCAGGATGGTCTTTTAACATAGTTTTCCTCCTTTGTTGATAGAAAAAAATATCTGGTCAGAAGTAAAATTCTTGAACCAGATAGTCTGCATTATTCCAAGCAATAAATAATTATATTCGAAGTTTTCTTATTTGTCAAGAGGTAAGATTTAGATACAGCTCTAACGAGTAAAATATTATTCGATCAATAAAACAGAAAAATTCATCTTTACATAATTGTTAAAATTTATAATTTGTATTTTGAGATTTTTATTAAAAAAGAATGCACCATTT
>DAOVRZ010000044.1:0-40725 GCA_030627905.1 Halanaerobiales bacterium | reverse complement strand
TTACTGTCAAAAAGCATGTCTCTTAACAGTGGTAATAGTCCAGTAGTTAATGCAGATAAAAATGGGTTATGGTTTGATACATTTTTCGATATTGCAGGCATAGTTATGGATATTGTAGATATTGTCAAACAGCCAAAAAAATGTTATAAATTGGGTTGCTTTAGGAGCTGATGTAGGTTGCATGGTGCTACCTGGGGCAACTGGTGGTGGCAGAGCTGTAAAAGCAATTGGTAAAGCTGATGATATGATAGATGTTGTTAAAAGTGCTGAGAAAATTGATGATGTTATCGATATAGCTAAGGGATTGAGAAAAGTTGATCCTAGTACAGTTATAAATGCATTATCAAACTTCAAAGGAAAAAAAATGATTTTTGGTATGGATACATTTCTTTTGGGCAAAAGAGGGTTAAAACATATACTTGAAAGACATTATCTAAAATATTGGGATGGCTCTATTAAAACGGTTCAAAGTTTCTTTAATAAAAACATGAGTATTGATAATATTTCCGATGCAATTCATCATATTATGAAGCAAAATAGAAACATTTTAATTGAAAAAGGAACAAAAGGTAGGTATCAAATTGAAGGAACTTATAGTGGTATTAATTACATTGTTGGGTTTAAAAACGGGCGAGTTGGGCAGTTTTATCCAAAAAATTAATTACTAAAGAAGGTGATTATTATATTTACTATAAAGTCTTATATAAAAAAGCCTAACACAATAATAAAAGATTTAACTATTTTAAATGATAATTATAAAGATTTTTTCGCAGAATTAGGTGATGAAAAGGCAATAGAAAAAATAGTCAAAGATATTGATACAGATTATATTGAAGGGGCTATTTATTTAAAGTATAACGAGACTATATTAATGGATTTCACATACTGGGATATAATAGATCAACTTTGGGCGTACATGGTTAATTTAGTAGATGATAGTTTAAAAAATCAAGAAACAGAATTTTATTTTCCAGACCAACCTATTAAACTACAGATTAAAAGTCTTAGCAATAATTTTACATTATTATCTATCGAATCAACTACGAAAACTCAAATAACACTTCCTAAATATGATTTTTATAAAGCTATCTTAGAATCTGCTAAGGAATTTTTTTTAAAGACACAAGAATACTTTGGTAATGCAGTGGAATATAGTTATGAATCGGAATTAATTAATAAGCTTGAAAATGAGTTAGCTAATATGATTTAATAGTTATGAAATCTTGAGCTAAATTATGAGAGATCAAAATTTTAGTCTTAGATCTCTTTTTAACACTAGGACTATAAGACTACTACTCAATTTAGACAAAGATAGTAATTATGATATAATGCAATTTGAAAGAGTTTTTATGAAAAATAAGTAAGCGTCAAATAGCCTCTATTTCATTTTAAGGTGGGGGATATTTGACGGTTCTTTCCAATAGCTTTGGAAAGAATCTATTTGATGCTTACGTTTTTAGTGCTCACTTTGATTTGGATACCTGTTCAAATTGTGAATTAAGGGAAGTCTGCAGAATAAAGTTTCAAAAAAAGAGCTGTGTAGTACGATTTGAGGAAAAAACATTGATTGCAGATCAAACCCGAGCTTCAATAAAGATAGAATTACAAGAAAATACGAGTCAAAGAGCAGCAATTGAAGGAACAAACTCTGCTTTGAAAAGAGGTCATGGTGCAGATAACATTAAAGTTAGAGGTCTATATAAATCAAAAGTTATTATGGGCTTGAAATTCACAGCACTTAACTTTAAAAAATTTGCCAGATGTATTACCAGTCAAGTTGAAAAAATTCCTTCTCACCCTGATTACGGGATAGTTATACCCTAAAACAAGGAATTCGAAGTTAAATTAACAAACATATCCTTATGGTGTATGTTGTAATAGACCCTAGAAAATAATTCGCAGTGTACAACTAGTATTGAATTACCTGAAAAAGGAATTTAAAAATTTTAGAGCCCAGTTTTAAGAGATATACCTATCCTTTTTGCAGTGGAATCAAGAAGGCTACTATCAAATAGATTAGTAGCCTTCTTTGGTATATCAAATTAGTAAAGTACTACTTCAATGCTCACTACTATGACCCGGTTATTGGTCGATTTGTGAGTGAGGATCCAATTAAAGATGGGGTTTAATTGGTATGTATTCTATTATAATAATCGTGTGTCTGGAATAAGGTACTTGTAGTTAGCCGAGGAAGGTTAGGCAGCAATAAAAAGTAGGAGTTGCTTTGCACAAATGGCAGTGTAGAGAGAAATCAAGACCAATAAGTTTATATATATACTACTGGACTGCACCTAACTATGTAGACATTTCTAAAAAAGATTTTTGCTATCTTCATCTGAGTAGTACAAGGATAGTGATGGATGAGAGTGGAAATTGTATGTATAGCGAGTATAAGCATTTAATAAAAATAACTACCTAAGATTGGATTTGATGAAATGACTAAATAAAAATTTAAAAACAAAGGGGATTAGAAAAAACATTGCTCCCAAATTTGGAAAGCTTAAAAAGAAAATGCTAGAAAATATCTTGACTTAGTATTGAAAAAGGAGTTTCGTAGCAAAATAAACTTGATACGCAAAAGGAGGCTGATGCAAATGATGAGAGAGATGATGCAAGAGGTTTTGTTGACTGGGGTGGGGGCTGCACTTTGGACCAAGGATATGATTGAGGAGAGGGTTAGGGGTTTGATGAATCAGGGGATGATAGGTAGAGTAGAAGGTGAAAATTTAATGAATCAGATGATTCATCGGGCAGATGTTGAAAGGGAAAGGATGAAGTTGAGAGTAACGGAAGAGATTCAAAAGGGTTTGAAGAGTTCTGGTATTATAACAAAATCGGATTTTGAAGAGTTAAAAGACGAAATAAAATCTTTAAAGAGTCAAGTTTTTATTTTAGAGAGTAAATTAGGTTATGAAACCACACCAGATCAGCAGCAATAGAGGATAAATTGTGTTAATATTATTAAAAATTATTACTTTAATTTTGGCTGTGGTAGGTGTTTTAGGAACAATTATACCACTAATACCAGGTGCTACACTAATTTTGCTTGGGGCGGTGGTTTATGGAATTGGGACAGATTTTAATGGATTTTCTTTAACAGAGCTTTTAATTTTCGGTGGTATAACCCTTTTAGCAGAGGGAATTGATAAAATTTTCAGCTTGATTGGAGCCAAAAAATTTGGTGCTAGTAAAATAGGTCTTATGGGAGGTATGGTCGGGTTATTGATTGGTATTTTTACCATGGGCCCAATTGGTATCTTTTTGGGGCCTCTAGGTGGGGCAGTGCTTGCTGAACTGATAGTAGGTCGTCCTTTTGATCAGGCCATAAGAGTAGGTTTGGGTAGCCTTATAGGGGTTTTGGGTGGAACTATCACAACGTTTTTTATTTCACTGTTCTTGGCTGGCTGGGTTGTTATAAGAATATTTATATAAAAGGTGGAAATTTTCTATGCCTCTTCGAGATTTAAATCGTCGTTACCGTCATATTCAAAGATATCGTCAGATTGTGGAAATTTTAATTCGTAATGGATTTGGCTTTTTTATTGAAAAATTAGATCTCTATCATATGCTTTCTTTTAAAAATAGGGTACAAAAATGGAGAAGTTCTGATGAATTTGGACTGGGGAAAAGGCTTAGAAAAACTTTGGAAGAATTGGGGCCAACCTTTGTTAAATTTGGACAAATGTTAAGCACTAGATCAGATATATTCCCCGAAGAAGTTCTTAAAGAATTAGAAAAACTTCAAGATAAAGTTCACCCAGTACCTACTATAAAGATTCATGACATTATTTTTGATGAGACTAATCATCAAGTAGAAGAGATTTTTTTAGAATTTCTTGAAGAACCTCTAGCTGCAGGTTCAATAGGTCAAGTTCACAAAGCAAAATTATTCACAGGGGAAGAGGTTGTTGTCAAAGTTCAAAGACCTGGAATTCACAAAAAGGTTAAGGTGGATTTAGAGATTCTTACTAATCTTGCTGGAATAGTGAAGGAAAGAATGCATAATCAGCTGAACTTTGACCCTGTAGAGATTATAAAAAACTTTTCTCGAGCTATTATAGAAGAGTTAGATTATCATTCAGAGGGTAGACATGCGGAACGATTTAGTCGTAATTTTAATGATAACCCAAATATAAAAATACCGAAAATTTACTGGAAATATACTACTCAGAAGATTTTAGTGATGGAATATATCATTGGTACAAAAGTAACCGAATTTCGAAGAGATGATAATCTGGTGAAGCGACAACATTTTGCTAAATTGGGCGCAGAATCATTTTTTTCACAAATTCTTTTACATGGTTTTTTTCATGGCGATCCTCATCCAGGGAATATTATGATTATAGAACCAGATAAGATTGCCTATCTGGATTTTGGTTTAATGGGAGAGTTGGATGATAAGGTTAGAGATCAATTTGCTCAGCTTTTTGTTGCTTTGGTTAGAAAAAATACAGATGGTGTTGTAAATGCTTTTTTAAATATGGGAATGGTTCAGCCTAATATTGATGAGCATAAGTTTAAAAAGGAGATTGGAGGGTTGATCGAAAAATATTATGATATCCAATTGATGGAGATTCAAATGCATTCTTTGTTTGATGAAATTATGGAGATTTCAAGGAAACATTCTATTTATTTTCCATCTAACATTATATTATTGGTTAAAGCTACTATTACCCTTGAAGGTGTAGCTAAACATCTTGAGCCAAGTTTTAATCTTTTAGAAGTGGCAAAACCTTTTGCTATTAGGTTAATTCAAAAGCGTTTGCACCCAGGTCGGATTATAAAAAATTTGACTAGTGAAGCTGGAGATTTTTTTCAAAAGGTAAGTTATTTACCAGAAGATTTACATTTAGCTTTACAAAAAATTCTAAACGATAATCTAAAGATAAGATTTCAGCATGAAAATTTACAAGATCTCGCTTCAAAACTTGATATAATTATTAATAGACTGGTCATGGGATTGATTGTCTCGTCTTTGTTTGTTGGTTCATCTTTGACCATTCAATCTAAGATTGAGCCACTTATTCAGGGAGTTTCAAGTATTGGATTTGCAGGTTATGTGATTGCTGGAATTTTAGGAATATGGTTGGTAATATCGATTTTACGTTCCGGAAGGTTTTGAATTAACAGAAAATAACGAAAAAGATCTTGACAAAATGAGAAAAGTGTAATAATATTAGAATACGTAGTACTATATTAAATGTGGTTTAATAAAAATTATTTGGTCTAATTGAAGGAGTGTCAAGTGGATGCGAGTAAAAGATATTTTGGATACTACCCTTTTACTTTTAATTGGTGTAATCTATTATACGATTTTTCAACCAATTTTTCCTGTTAGTGGGTTGAAACCTGATTTTACTTTGGCAGTACTTTTTGTAATTATTTTAATGAAGGATGATTTCCGTATTATAACATTTAGTATACTTTTTTTATCTATTTTTGCTTCTCTGTTTACTACCTTTTCTGGTTCATGGATAAATGTAATTGAAAAAGTTATTTCTTGTGGTCTACTTTATCATTTAGTTCATTACTTAAGGAAATATATTTCTAACCAGGAAATTATGATTTGTATTATTAGTTTAGTAGGTACAGTACTTAGTGGATGTATTTTTTGTGCTTTAGCTGAAGCTTTTGTAGGTTTACCTGTTCCTTTTAGTATATTTTTGAGAAAAGTAATTTTACCATCGGCTTTTATGAATTTAGGAATTGCTTATGTACTTTATATCTCTTTTAAGTATAGTGAAGAAACTTTGGAAGTGAGCCTTAATAAAAAAATGTAATCTTAATGATTAGCCCACAAAAAGTATTTTAATAATATGTTAATACCTCCCTTAAGATCTCCTCTGAGCTTTGTTTCAGGGGAGATTTTTTTTGTATTTTTTTGTAAAGTTTCTTATTCAGGTTTTTAGCAGGAATGAAGTTTTCTTTGTAGAACTTATTTATATTTGACACAACTTTAGTAGTTTCTATGCAAGGTCGTGTTTAGTGGTATATTATATTGATAAAAAGCTCCTTTAAAAAGTCAGCTCTGCATAGTTTTATATTTTAAGGAAAGCTTAGTTTAGAACTAATACTTTTTGTTGTTTAGTTAATTTTGATTAGTCGAGCTGACTTAGGCGTCGCTTTTCATCAATATAATATACCACTAAACGAAGCTTTGCATTTAAACTACTAAAGTTACTACTAAATTTAAAGTAGATTATTTAAATTGGGGAGTTGGAGAAATGTTGGAGAAGAGATGGGAAATTTATGAGAGATATCAACAATTGACTCAAAGTATTGCAGGTGAACTTAATTTATCGCCTATTACCATTCAAATTCTTATTAATAGAGGAATGAAAACCTCTAATGATATTCAACGTTTTTTTCAAACTGATCTTAAAAATTTATGGGATCCTTTTTCCCTATCAGGTATGGAAAAAGCTGTGGAACGTTTGATAGTTTCTTTACAAAGTGGGGAACGGATCGTTATTTTTGGAGATTACGATGTAGATGGAATAACTGGTACCAGCCTCTTATGGCAGGTTCTTAAGAAAATAGATGCGAATGTAGATTATTATATACCTGATCGTTCTGAAGGATATGGATTAAATAAAGCTGCTGTTCAGAGATTGGCTGAGAGTGGTTATTCTTTGATTGTGACTGTGGATAATGGAATTAGTTGTTTTGATGAAGTAGAGTTAGCCAACTCTTTGGGAGTAGATGTAATTATTACTGATCATCATGAACCCCCAGATAGAATTCCCAATGCAGTTGCTGTCATAAATCCCAAGTTAAAAGATTGTAACTATCCTTGTTCATATCTTGCAGGTGTGGGTGTTGGTTTTAAACTTTGTCAGGCACTAGCTCAAAGGTTAGATTCTCAATCTGTGGAAGAGTATGTTTTAAACCAGATTGATTTGGTTACTTTGGGAACAGTAGCTGATATTGTTCCTCTTTTAGATGAAAATAGGATTATTGTTGCAAATGGGTTAAAGAAAATTCAAAATACATCAAATCTTGGATTAAGGGAATTAATTAAAGTAGCGAATTTGGAAGATAAAGAGATTAATACTGGGCATATAGGTTTTAATATAGGCCCAAGGATTAATGCGATTGGTAGATTGGATAATCCCATGTTTGGAGTGGAGTTATTAACAACAACAGACCCTGAACTTGCAACTTCCCTTGCTACCAGATTAGATCAGACTAACCGTAAACGTCAGTTTATTGAAGAGTCGATTTTAGAACAGGCTATACAGATGATTGAAGATAATGGGTATGCAGAGGATTTTGGAATTGTTTTAGCTTCTTCTGAATGGCATGCTGGTATTATAGGTATTGTTGCCTCAAAACTTGTAGAACGTTATTATCGACCAATCGTTTTGATCGCCCTTCAAGATGGAATAGGAAAGGGTTCAGCTCGAGGAATTCGTGGGATTAATTTGTATGAAGCTTTGAACTCTTGTAAGGAGTATTTGATTGGGTTTGGAGGCCATGAGATGGCTGCTGGTTTATCTTTGGATCCAGAATTTGTTGAGCCCTTTAGAGAAGCTTTTAAAAACTATGCTAGGAGTGTTTTAAAACCAGAAGATCTTCAGCCATTTTTAAAGATTGATGCAGAGGTAGAAATAGAACAATTAGATTTTTCCCTTTTAAATGAATTAGATATGTTGGCTCCTCATGGTATGGGTAATTCTCGGCCTCAATTCCTTCTTCAAAATGTCAGACATAAATTTCGATTAGTAGGTACTCAAGAAAATCATCTTAAAATTGATGTTTTTTCAAGAGATAAAAAGCTAAGCGGAATCGGTTTTGGTATGTCTTCAAAGAGTAAAGAATTGAGAAAAAATCAAAAGATTGATTTAACATTTTCATTGGGTCGTAATGTCTGGCAAGGCAAAGAGTCTTTACAGATGATGCTTAACGATTTGAAAGCTTCTCAATTTAGTTTGATTGAGAGAGTTTTTTTGGATGGAGATCAGATCCTTTTAAATTCTTTAGTACAAAATGAAGAAACTGATCTTAATAAAATCAAACAGAAATTTGTGCAATATAAAAACGAAAGATTATTTCAAGAAATTTATAAAATGCATAAGAATCATACTTCCCAGAAGTGTCTTAAAACTTTAGAGAACACCTTAGAGTCAAAAAGAATAGTTAAGATAATAGGGTCTGAAAAAAGTCTTTTAATCAGTGCAAATTTTTGCCAAAGTCGCGAAGCATTTTGGAGACTTTTTACAGTATATCATCTCTTATCTAAATTTGAGATTGCCTGTGTAATTTATCCTTTTCGCTCACAGGTAAATCAACAATATGAATTTTTTAAAGAATATTTTAAGCAATTTGGTTTATCGGTTTATAAAGCTACTGGTGCAATCTCTTCTCAAGAACAAAATAGACTGAGTGAGGCTATAAGAGATGGAGAAGTGAATTTGTTTATTACAACTTCTGAATATTTGAAATCTAATTTGGATAGATTTCAAATATTTAAAGAAAGACTGTGTTTTTTTATCATAGAAGAGGTTGATTTAATCTATAATAAATTAGATTTCTTAAATTATGAATGGAAGAATCCTTTTATTTTAGCTACAACTTCTATTCAGGATAGAAAAATGGTTGATTTGATAAAGAAAGCGATGTATTTGGATGAACTAAAGCTAGATTTAGAAATGATGGGAAAAATTTCAATTAAAGACAAGCGCGAGATTGAAAATAAGGATGAGTATTTGCTTCAGCTTTTAAGAAAAAAAGAGAAAACTCTTATCTATGTTAATTCTCCCAAGATGAGTGTAGAACTAGCTAGAAAGCTTAGAGATAGATTGGCAGAAAGCGGCGAAGAGATTATTTATTTACATGAAAAATTAGAGCTTAAAGATCGAAAAATACTGGAAGAATTTTACCAAGCGGGCAAAGTTAAGTTTGTAGTTATTACTGATACAGTAGCTAAAAGAATACAGATTTCTGATATACGCCACATTATTCACTACCAGCTCCCTTTTCATCAAAATGACTTTATTTTAAGATGTTTGAAAGGTCGAATGGAGAAGGATATTAGCACAATTCATTTTATCTATGGTGAACTTGATAAAAAATGGAATCAGAAAGTTGTAAATAGCTTAATTCCTTCGCGAGAGGTTTTAGCTGGACTATATAAATTATTTGAGAAACTGGCTGACAGAGATGGTCAGATAAGTAAAAATAAAATGAGACTTATCGAAGTATTAAAGAAAAAAGAAGAGGAGCTTATTCCAAGTTTAACTATTTCCTCTTCTGTGAAAATTTTTCAACAGATAAAGTTGATGGAAAAAGAGAAATTACTTCCAAAACCCAAGCAAAAACTGGACTTATACTCGTCAATCATGTATAATGAGGGTATTATAGAGAAAAAATTTTTTAGCGAATTCTGGCAGGCTGCCCTTAATGAAGATTTAGATACACTCTTGCGGTCTTTCTGGGTTTATTTATGAAGGAGGTAAAAGAAAATTATGAGTTATCGAAATCATATTCGTGAGATCCCAAATTTTCCGAAAGAAGGAATACTATTTAAGGACATTACTCCAATTTTTAAAAATCCTACCGCTTTTCAAGATTTAATCGATGAATTTTATTTTCAAGTTAAAGATTTAGATTTTGATTATATAGCAGGAGTAGAAGCTAGAGGCTTTTTAGTAGGTGCACCCCTTGCATTGAAAATGGACAAAGGTTTTGTACCGATTAGAAAGAAAGGTAAATTACCTGGTGATGTTGTTAGTGCAGAATATGATCTTGAATATGGATCAGCTACTTTAGAAATGCACAGTGATGCATTTGAACCAGGTAGCAAAATTTTGATTATTGATGATCTTTTAGCAACTGGTGGAACTATCTCAGCATGTATTGAAATGGTTGAAAAGCTGAAAGGAACTGTTGCAGGTTTAACATTTATTATGGAACTTTGTTTCTTAAAGGGAAGAGAAAAGATTGGTAACTATCCAATTATCTCTTTAATTCAAGATTAATCGCTGATTAGCGAAATTAGAAAAGGGAGAGTTGTATATGGAGTTACATGAACTATTAAACAAAATACAAACATATACAACCGATCCAGATCTGGATGTGGTCTCACGAGCATATGAGTTTGCCCGTAAGGCGCATGAGGGTCAATTAAGGGATTCGGGAGAACCATTTTTCTTGCATCCAGTGGGAGTTGCAGAGATTTTAGCTGAGCTGGAAATGGATGTTGTGACACTTACTGCTGCTTTTTTACATGATGTAGTAGAAGATACAGAGATTACAACAAAAGAGATTGAAGAAGAATTTGGTGAAAAGGTTGCATTATTAGTTAATGGTGTGACGAAGTTAAGTAAAATAGCTTTTAAATCAAGAGAAGAACATCAAGCAGAAAATTTACGTAAGATGTTTTTAGCAATGGCAAAAGATATACGGGTAATTTTAATAAAATTAGCTGATCGATTGCATAATATGCGTACACTAAGTTATACTACACCTGAAAAACAGAAGCGAAAAGCAGACGAGACCTTAGAAATTTACGCACCTTTAGCTCACCGCTTAGGAATGTCCAGAATCAAATGGGAGCTAGAAGATTTATCTTTCCGCTTTTTGGAACCAAATATGTATTATGATCTGGCAAGGAAAATTGCTTCTACCCGTAAGCAGAGAGAAGCTTATATGGAAGTTGCTATAGAGGCAATTTTGGAAAAAATGAAGAAAGATACGGCAATTGATGCCCAAATCTTTGGTAGGCCAAAGCATTTATATAGTATTTATCAAAAGATGAAAAGACAGAAGAAAGAGTTTTCTGAGATATATGACCTTATTGCGATTCGCGTGATTGTAAATAATATTCGTGAGTGCTATGAAATTTTAGGAATCATTCATGAAATATGGAAGCCAGTTCCGGGTCGTTTTAAAGATTATATAGCTATGCCAAAGTCTAACATGTATCAATCTCTTCATACAACGATCATTGGACCTAATGGAGATCCATTAGAGATTCAAATTCGTACATGGGAGATGCATCGGACGGCTGAACATGGGATTGCCGCTCATTGGAGATATAAGGAAGGTAAGAACGATGGTGAAGATTTTGAAAGGAAACTTTCCTGGTTAAGGACACTTTTAGAATGGCAGAAAGATTTACAAGATGCTACCGAGTTTATGGAAACTTTGAAGATTGATCTTTTTGAGGATGAAGTTTTTGTGTTTACACCTAAAGGTGATGTTGTTTCACTTCCTAGGCGTGCTACTCCAGTTGATTTTGCGTTTTCTATTCATTCAGAGGTTGGTTTAAGTTGTGTGGGAAGTAGAGTTAATGGTAAGATTGTACCATTAGAACATAAATTAGATAATGGTGACATTGTTGAAATTATTGCGTCTAAGACTTGTAATGGACCTAGTCGGGATTGGCTTAACTTTGTTAAAACTTCTAAAGCAAAGAGTAAGATTAAACGCTGGTTTAAACGTTTACATTTAGAAGAAGTTGTAGAACAGGGTCGCGAAACCTTAGAACGAGAATTGAAACGTTATGATACGGATGTAAAAACTCTTGAACGAAATGGTAAACTTCTTGATGTAGCTCAGAAATTTGGTTATAACCGGGTAGAGGATTTAATAGAAGCAATTGGGTATAGTAAGATTGCACCTATTCAAATTGCGAAAAAATTAAATCTTTTCGATCCACAAACTGCTTCATTGGAGCGTTTGCTTCAGAAAATAACCCCTTTACCTCGACGTCAGAGTATCAGCAAAGGTGTTCGGGTAGAAGGAATTGAAGATCTTTTTGTTCGATTGAGCCGCTGTTGTAATCCTGTTCCTGGAGATGAAATTGTAGGATATATTACCCGGGGACGAGGGGTTTCAGTTCATCGTAAAGATTGTCCAAATGTGAAAAGCCTTGAAAGAGAGAATGAACGGTGTATCAACGTTGCTTGGGAAATCGACAGGGGTGAGACCTACCAGGTTGAATTGGAAATTGAAGCATTAAATCAGAGGGCTCTTTTGAATAATGTAACTAGAATTATCTCAGAATCAAAGGTAAATATCTCTGCAATCAATGCTCGAACTAACCGCGATGGTGTAGCTAAAATTAATGTTTCTTTAGGAATCAGTAGTCTTGAACATATGAAAGATATAATTAAAAACCTTTACCAGATTGATGGAGTACTTGATGTAAAAAGAGCTAATCCAACTTAAAGTTGTTTGTGAGGTGAGTGTTGATGCGAGCTGTTCTTCAACGGGTATTAAGTGGTTCAGTCACAGTTGATAGAGAGATTGTGGGACAGATTGGCCCAGGTCTTGTAATTCTTTTAGGAATTGGTCAAGAAGATGGCCAAGCAGATATCAAATATCTTGCTGAAAAAATTGTTAATTTAAGAATATTTGAGGATGATGAAGGGAAGATGAATCTTTCTGCTTTAGGTTTAGGAATGGAACTTCTTGTCATCTCTCAATTTACTTTATATGGTGATTGTCGAAAGGGGAGAAGGCCGAGTTTTTCAGAGGGGGCTTCTCCAAAAGATGCTGAGGTACTATATAATGAGTTTCTTGGAGAAATTAATAAATATGGATTAAGAGTAGAAACGGGCAAATTCCAGGCTATGATGGATGTGGAGATGGTCAATACTGGCCCGGTCACCATGCTTATAGATAGCAAGCGAAATTTTTAGGAGGAATATATAATGTTTGTGAAACATATCGAAGTTGGAGTGATGGGAGTTAACTGTTTTCTGATTGGCTGTGAGGAGACAAAAGAAGCCCTGATCTTAGATCCAGGTGAAGATTCTGATTGGATTATGGAAGTAATTGAAGAAGGTGACTGGCAAGTACGTTATATTGTTAATACCCATGGGCATTATGATCACATTGGAGCAAATGGTGATATTAAAGATAGGACTGGGGCCAAGCTTTTAATTCACGCTGATGATGCAAAGTTGTTGACTGATCCTTCACTCAATATGTCGTTCTTCACTCGTAGCACAATTAATGGTCCTGCAGCAGATCAGACCCTGGAAGATGGTGAGATAATAAAAGTGGGCAATTCTGTCCGTTTAAAGGTTATTCATACACCTGGTCATACTGAAGGTTGTATTTCATTATTTCAGGATGGACGTCTTTTTACTGGGGATACCCTTTTCTCTTACGGAATAGGAAGAACCGACTTACCTGGTGGTTCATCAGAAGCGATCATGGATTCTATTCGCAATAAATTGATGACCTTTCCAGATGAAACAAAAGTCTATCCAGGACACAATGTTCTTTCAACAATAGGTGAGATTAGAGTTCAAAATCCATATGTTCATTAAAGGGGAGTCATCATTGAATCAGAAAATTTTTTATCTTCAAATTCAACCAGAATCATTTCAAATATCTATTCAGAGGCTTTTGGAAATTCTTTTACCCAAATACAAATTTGAGTTCCTTAATGATGATTTGTGCATACAAGATATATCGTTGTTAAAACTGAATCTCATTGAAAGCAGTTTTAACAATAAAGAACCTTTAGTAACTGAGCTGACATTTGTTGAAGGTGATCAAGTTTATACAGATCGACGTAGTCATACTGAAATTTTAGATTTTCGTTATGAAGAGTTTGATTATCAGCGACGTGGGAAAGATCTTATTAAAAACCATATCTATACTTTCTTAGTTAATTTTTTAAATGAAAAGATGAGTCCTTGGGGAATTTTAACAGGGATTAGACCAACTAAGATATTGCATTATCTTCGTGATAAGAAATTTTCTTTTGAAGAGATTGAGGGTATATTAAGAGAAGTTTACGTAATTTCAGACGAAAAAATTGACCTTCTTCTTAGAATTGGCAAGATTGAAGAAAGATATTTGCCAACCCGTGAGGATGCAAATAAACGGGTTAGTATTTATATTGGAATTCCTTTTTGCCCATCTAGATGCAGGTATTGTTCTTTTCCTTCGTTTTCTGTGCAAAAACATAATCGTTTTATTAAACCTTTCCTTAATACTTTATTAACTGAAGTAGAAGAGATTGGAAGTTTCATTAAAGAACATGGATTACAGGTAGATTCGATTTATTTGGGTGGAGGAACTCCAACTAGTTTATCAACCTCACAGATGGAAGCATTGTTAAGACATGTTGAAAAACATATCTCGGTAGATAACCTTTTAGAATACAATGTTGAAGCAGGCCGTCCAGATACTATCACTTTAGACAAATTAAGAGTATTAAAAAATTGTGGAGTGACTAGAATTAGTATTAATCCACAAACTATGCAGCAAAAGACTTTAGATACCATTGGAAGAGATCATACTGTTGAAAAAATTATTGAAGTTTTTGGGTATGCCAGAGAGGTTGGCTTTGAAAATATAAATATGGACTTGATTATCGGATTACCGGGAGAAGATTTTCAAGATGTACAATCAACAATTGAACAAATCTTCACTCTTAGACCCGATAGTGTAACTATACATACTTTATCATTAAAGAAAGCTTCAAGTTGGTGGGAAACGGCAGGAGATTTACCTTTTCCTCCAGATTATGAAGTAACTCGAATGCTTGAGTACGTTGATCAAGTCTTACAAGAGAATCAACTTTATCCTTATTATATGTATCGACAGAAGTATATTTTAGGAAATCAGGAGAATGTGGGATATTCTATCTCTGGTAAGGAATCAATTTATAATATGATTATGATTGATGAACGGGAAACAGTAATAGGTTTAGGCGGAGGGGCTGTGACAAAAGTAGTCAACCCTAAAGATTGGAGTTTATCCCGATATAAAAATCCAAAATATCCTGGAGATTACATTGATAACATCAATCAAATTCTTGAAGCTAAATTATCATTATTGACATCTTTTCAGTGATAAGGTACAATAATGAGAGGCCATAGAAGGGGAGAGAAGTTATATCAAAAAGTAATTATTTTATTTTATATGAATAGGGAGGATGGAATTATGAATCGTTTCTTAAGAAAATACAGAGGTGTAATTGTTTGGGTAGTTGTTTTTGCTTTTGCAATTGGTGGTGGATTGTTAGGTTATGGTGCGTATCTTACTAAAGGCAGTGGCGAAAACAATACTCAACAGGTTCAGGCAATGGCTGAAGTTAATGGTGAAAATGTCGTTTATAATGACTATATTCAGCAATTACAAGCTTTAGGTATTCAGAATACTAGTGGTTTGAGTCAACAACAGATTTTAGGTTATCAGTATTATGCTTTGAGCAATGCTATCGATAGAAAATTATTGCTCCATGAGGCGAAAAACCAAAAGATCAAAGTTAAAGTAACTAATAAAGAGATTGACGAATATGTTGACAGAACAATGGAAGAAGCAGAAATTACTAAAAAAGAGTTGGAGAATATTTTAAGATCACGCGGAATGACCTTCTCCCAATGGAAGGGAGTTTTAAAGAGCTCCTTTGCTGAAGATAAATCACTTAATAGTTTGATGGATAAA
Source organism: Halanaerobiales bacterium (assembly GCA_030627905.1). Lineage (GTDB taxonomy): Bacteria > Bacillota > Halanaerobiia > DY22613 > DY22613 > JAGMES01. The sequence goes on along the minus strand of DAOVRZ010000044.1, from coordinate 25,311 downwards.
GTAAGCGAAGATGTGGTGGTTCCAGAAGAAGAAATTATTGAAAATTATGAGAAAGTTCGTTTAAGTAATATCTATGTTGCTAAAGATGGTGAAGAATCAAAAGCTAAAATTGAAGAAGCTTTAGCAAAAATTGAAGCTGGCGAGGACTTTGCAGTAACTGTTAAAAGCTATTCTGTTGGTGGAAATGTTGAGGAAGGTGGAGACCTTGGTTTCATGACCCGGGTTGATGCTTATATTGAAGAAAACTTAGTAAATGAAGCATTTTCTTTAGAAGTTGGACAGAGTTCAGGTATTCTTGAAACTGAAGGTGGTTATTATATAATAAAAGTTACTGATAAAAAATTAGCTGAAGGTGAAGAATTTGAGGCTGAAAGAGTAAATATTGAAGAAGAACTTTTAAATACTAAGAAATCTGAAGCTCAGTCAAAATGGTTTGCAGAACTAAAAGATCAAGCAAACATTGTTATTCATGAATCTGGTTTTGCAGGTTATCATGCTCTTACTCAGTCAGATTTTGAAACTGCTGCAAAGAAATTTGAAGAAGCTTTAGTGAAGTATTCAGAAAACATTGCTTATCTTTCTTATCTTGGTGAAGCTTATTTGAAATTGGAGCAACAAGATAAAGCAATTGCAACTTTTGAAAAAGTAGTTGAAATTTCTCCAGAAGATCATCTAACTTATTTAGCTCTTGGTAATGTTTACAAAGGTATGGATGATAAAGAGAAGGCTATTGAATATTATAAAAAAGCTAGTGACAATGCAGGTGACGAATATATGGTTCGTTTCCAGTTGAGTTCTCTCTTTAGTGAATTAGGAGCTGAAGATTTAGCAACTGAAGAACAGGCGATCATTCAAGAGATTGCTAATAAGATTCAAGAACAACAGCTAAAGGAAATGGAAAGCATTGAGAATGAGGCTGCTAATGCTGAAAGTGCAAATATCGAAAGTGAAACTACTGAAAATAACTAATCTGGTTTAAAATGATAAATGGGTAAATTATTAACCAGGCTACAGGTAACCCCTGTAGCCTGATTAACAGTTACCCTTTATTTTTTAATGATATAAGCAAAAAAAGCTGATACAGAATATTAAAGGAGGTTGTATATATGACTATTAAAGCTCCTCGAGGAGTGAATGATATTTTACCCCCAGATTCATTTAAGTGGCAGTATCTTCGAAGAAAGGCAGAAGAGATCTTTGATTGTTTTAACTTTGAAGAGATTATTTTACCAATTTTTGAAAGCACTGACCTTTTTCAACGTGGAATTGGAGAAGCAACTGATATTGTAGAAAAAGAGATGTATACTTTTGAGGATAAAGGTGGACGTAGTATTACTCTTAGACCAGAAGGAACAGCATCTGTGATGAGAGCTTATCTTCAACATAAAATTTATGGTCTACCTCAACCAACTAAATATTTTTACTTTGGCCCAATGTTTCGATATGAACGTCCTCAAGCTGGTCGCTTTCGCCAATTTTATCAGTTGGGTGTAGAGGTACTAGGCGCAGATAATCCTGCTGTGGATGCTGAAGTGATAATCCTTGGTTTACAGTTATTAGATTCTTTAAAAATGAAAGATTATAAAGTATATCTAAATAGTGTAGGTTGCCCTGAATGTCGTAAGGTTTATAGAGATGAACTTCAGAAATTTTTTAAGCCTAACTTAGATCAACTTTGTTCAGACTGTCAACGTCGCTATGAGCGGAATCCTATGCGAATGTTAGATTGTAAAAATCCAAATTGTAAGATACATATGGAAGGTGCTCCTTCTATTTTGGATCACCTCTGTGGTTTTTGTGCTGACCATTTTGAAAAGGTGAAGTCTAATCTTGATTTAGTTGGAATTTCTTATATTGTTGATCCTCGATTAGTAAGAGGTTTGGATTATTATACAAAGACTGCTTTTGAGGTAAAATATAATAATTTAGGTGCTCAGGATACAATATTTGCTGGAGGTCGCTATGATGGCCTTGGTGAAGAAATTGGTGGGAAGAATGTCCCAGGAATAGGTTTTGCTTTGGGAATAGAGCGTCTTATATTGATGATGGATGATCAAAAGGTTGATTTACCATTTTCACATAACACTGATTTATTTTTCACCTGTATTGGTGAAGAAGCTGAGAAAGCTGCGTTTAAATATCAGAATCAACTCCGTAAAGATGGAATTAAAGTTGCCGTGGACTATTTAGGTCGAAGTGTAAAAGGTCAGATGAAGATGGCTGATAGATTGAACGCTAACTATAGCATCATCTTAGGAGACGATGAGCTTGAGAAAGATATGGCGACAATTAAAGATATGATTTCTGGTGAACAGATTGAGATTCAGTTGAGCAATCTGGTTGAAGAGATGAGTGAACGGATAAAGTAAAGGAGGCCATGGAATGGGAGAAAATATTAAAGGTTTTAAGCGAACATATCATTGTGGTGAATTACGCATTGAACATGTAGGGAAGAATGTAACTTTAATGGGATGGGTTCAACGTCGTCGTGATTTAGGTGGGCTCATCTTTGTAGATATGAGAGATCGTTCTGGTTTAGTACAAGTTATTTTCGATCCAGAAGATCAAGAGTTATTTGCGAAATCTGAAAAATTGCGGAGTGAATATGTTGTAGCTATAGAAGGTCAGGTTAAAGAGCGTTTACAAGCTAATCAAAACCTACCAACTGGTGAAATTGAGATTCAGGCAAAAACGATTAGAATTCTTGATGAAGCTAAAACGCCCGCTATTTATATTCAGGATGATTTGAATGTCTCTGAAGATGTACGTTTGAAATATCGTTACCTTGATTTGAGAAGACCAGTTATGCAGAAAAATTTAATTTTACGTCACAAGGTTACTATGCTGGTGCGTAAGTATTTAGATAAAAAAGGCTTTTTAGAAATAGAAACTCCAATGCTTACAAGAAGTACCCCAGAAGGGGCTAGAGATTATTTAGTGGCAAGTAGAGTGAATCCGGGTCGTTTCTTTGCATTGCCACAATCTCCACAAATCTTTAAGCAGATTCTGATGGCTTCAGGTATGGAAAAATATTTTCAGATTGTTCGGTGCTTTAGAGATGAGGATTTGAGAGCAGATCGGCAACCAGAGTTTACCCAGATTGATATCGAGATGTCTTTTGTAACCATGGAGGATATTCTTGAAATGATGGAAGAGATGGTCATTGAAGTTTTTGAGAACTTAGGTTTTTCTACTCCTCATTCCTTTCCACGGATGACCTACGCTGATGCTATGAACCATTATGGTTCTGATAAGCCTGATATCCGCTTTGAGATGCTTTTAACAGATGTAGCAGATGTAGTAAAAGACGTGGACTTTAAAGTCTTTGCTACGACTTTGAAAAATGGTGGACAGGTGAAAGGAATTCGGGCTGAAGGTTGCGCTAACTATTCAAGAAAGCAGATTGATCAATTAACTGAATATGTATCTATTTATGGAGCAAAAGGTTTAGCCTGGATTGCCTTAAAAGAAGGAGGAGTCAAATCTCCGATTGCTAAGTTCTTTACTGAAGATCAATTGAATAAACTAATAGAGAAGATGGATGGTAAAACAGGTGATCTTCTCCTCTTTGTAGCGGATTCTCCTAAAGTAGTAGCAGCATCTCTTGGAGCTTTACGTCTCAAACTTGGTAAAGAAATAGGACTTATCCCAGAAGACGTGTTCAAATTTATCTGGATCACTGAGTTTCCATTGATGGAATATGATGAAGAGGCTGAACGTTTTGTTTCTTTACATCATCCTTTTACACATCCAATGGAAGAAGATTTGTGTTTACTGGATACTGAACCTGCCAAAGTTCGAGCAGAAGCATATGATTTAGTCTTGAATGGCGTGGAATTAGGTGGTGGAAGTATTAGGATTCATAATAGTGATCTCCAGAAGAAAGCCTTTGAGATGTTAAGTCTTAGTGAAGAAGAGATTAATGATAAATTTGGCTTCTTGTTAGAAGCTTTCCAATATGGTACACCACCTCATGGAGGAATAGCTTTTGGATTGGATAGGATGATAATGCTATTGTCTGGTAGTGAAACCATCCGTGATGTAATTGCCTTTCCTAAAACAGCCAGTGCTACATGTCTCATGACCAATGCTCCATCTGATGTAGCAGAGGAACAGTTGAAAGAATTGCATATCAAGATTGATAGATAGGTTTTTAATATAACTATAAATTTTAAGATGTAAATATTGTTACTTGAAAGTGCATTAGCTTTATGTTATTATGAAGCTACGAGGTTGAGTTAAGAACAATTGAAAAAATATTCTGCTGTGCTCGTGATGGAGAAAATATTTTTGACCAACACTTACGAAATGGGATCCTGGACTTCAACTGCAGCGTAGAAGCCTCCCACTATTGAGAGGACCTACAACCCAATTGAGAGGGTGCCCCCCTGGTGACAGGGATCAAAAATATCATTCCACACGGCATAGCGGATAGGAAAAACACCATTTAATATGGTGTTTTTTTATTTTTATAACATTGAAGAATATTTAGTATTTTATAAGAACAAAATAAGATAAGAATTTCAAAAGAGATGGAATAGGTGATGCTATGTTTAAAATAATTTCTAAAATATTTAGATGTTTAATGCGAAACCCTGAAAATAATGGCATGAAGTATTCAATGAAGGTAAAAAACGTACCAAATTCAATTAAATTGATTAAAAAAGAATTAGAAGAAATCTTTTCAGATTGTAGTGATTTTATTGTACGCGAAATATCAATAGGAAATGAAGTAGAAATTAAAATTTTAATTGCCTTCATGGAGGGTTTTGTTGATAAAATAATGGTAAATGATGGTATATTAAGACCATTGATGATCGATTCAAGGCAAACAATTTTAAAAAAAGATATAAATAAAAGTACTATAATCGATCTCTTGAAGGAAAACCTTTTAAGTGTTAATGATTTAAAGGAGTTGAAAGATTTTGGCCAGACAATTGATAATATCCTTTCAGGTGATACGGTAATCTACATTGATGGAAAGAGTATAGCATTTACAGCAGGAATGCGAGGTTGGGAACAAAGAGGTGTTGAAGAGCCAGATACAGAGGCTGTAGTTCGCGGGCCTTGTGAAACTTTACGGACAAATACGTCGCTATTACGTCGAAAGATTAAAAATCCCAATCTAAAACTTGAAATGATGAAGTTAGGCAGGCAGACAAACACAGATATTTGCATTAGTTATATCAAAGGATTAGTAAATGAAGATCTCGTAAAAACAGTTAAAAGAAGATTGAGTAAAATAGATATAGATGCTATCTTAGAAACAGGATATATTGAAGAGTTGATTGAAGATGCTCCATTGTCGATTTTTCCAACTGTAGGGAATAGTGAGAAACCAGATATTGTTGCAGCTAAATTATTAGAAGGTAGAGTAGCGATCTTTTGTGATGGAACCCCCTTTGTACTCATAGTCCCTTATTTGTTGATAGAAACAATTCAAGCAAGTGAAGACTACTATTCTAGAGCGGTTTTTGCATCTTTTATTAGGCTTGTTAGAATTTTGGCTTTAATTATTTCTAGTACATTACCTGCAATCTATGTAGCAGGGAACATTAGATTTTTTTGAGAGAGATCATGAATTGAGCTTACAGTCAGATGTTGTTATTGCAAAAGGAATGACAGCAAAGAAGGTTTTAGAAGCAGGAAGTGATTTAGATAGTCTTCCTGTTATGCATTTAGTAGATATACTCAAAAACTATGTAGCTTTAGCTAAAATGAGTAAAATATTATTGTTTGATCTGTTAAAACAGATGGGTAGTCAGGGACGGTCTCCAGTAATTGGCGTGGTAAGCCAAAGGGATCATGACAAAGATAATTTTTTAATAAAAGATTTATTAGTAGAAGGTGGGGCTATTATTAAAAAAGATAAATTGGCTGGATGGTTGGACTGTATGGAGACTAGAGGATTATTATTTGTATTAGGTGAAGTTAAAAGTACAATTATCAATGTCGCTAATCCGTTAGATAAAGATAAAAAAGTAGCTATTGAGGTGACCCAGTCAAATGCAAAAATGGATGCACAATTAAAAAATGAAAAATTAATTTTTTCAATAGAGATAAATGAAGAGGGAAATATCGGATCCCAACAAGGTGTGGGAGATTTGACCATAGAAGAGATGATTAAAATATTAGAAGAAGAAACAAAAATAGTTATCGAGAAAGAAGTGCGGCATGTTATAGAACTGGCTAAAAAGAAATATAACGCTGATATTTTTGGTTTTGGGGAGATAGTACATAGAAAATATCCAAATTATTGGAAAGAGGTCAAAGAAGACTGGAATGCTGTTTTTAGTGAAACTCCTGTTGAGATTAAAGTAGAATCTAGTATTAGAAGGTCAGGTATGATAAAAAAACCGACAACACCATATTAAAAATATAAAATACCAGGCATTAAGTGAATGAGGTGAGGAGAGTGAAAGAGATAAAAATTGGAAGCTTTCAATTATCTTTGATGAAGATTTTGACCTAAACTCCCATTTCTGTTATTATTAAAGTGAAAAAAATTTAGGGAGTTGTTTTAAAAATGGATAAAAAGATAATGAGAAAAGAGATTAGCAGATTACGTGATCAATTATCTTTAAAAGAGAGAAAACAGTATTCTGAGATGATTCAGCGAAGAATAACAGAACTTAGTATTTATCAAGAGGCAAGGACGATTTTATATTTTGTTTCCTTTAGGAGTGAAGTGGATACTATTCCCTTGATCCAGGATGGATTGGCATTAAATAAAAGGGTTGTTTTACCTATTTCAGACCCTTCTAGGGGTTGTTTAACTTTTTCAGAAATGCGGGATTGTGAGAGAGAATTATCTCCAGGTGCATATGGAATTTTAGAGCCTAAAAAAGAGTTTATGCGACCTGTTCAAGCTCCTGAAATCGATTTTGTTCTAATGCCTGGACTAGTTTTTGATTTATATGGATATCGGATTGGTTATGGTGGAGGATATTATGATCGCTTTTTGGGAGAGTTGGCGTCTAAACCTTCTCTGATTGCGATTGCTTTTGATTTACAGATTTATAATGAACCTCTCCCTTATGAAGAGCATGATATTCCTGTTGATTTTATTGCCACTGAAAAGCGTTTAATTAACTGTAGAGAGAATCGCAAAAAACTATTTGGAAGAAGATAACCTAACACCATGTAAATGGTGTTTTATTTTTGTATGACTAGTATAATAATAGAGAATATTAATAGTAATTATATTAAAATACTACGAGGTGAAAAATTGTGAAAGATGAGAAAATCTCAGGTTTCCAATTATCTATATTATATATAGGGTTTCTTTTAGGAAGTTCAGCTATTTTGAATAGTTCCTATGCCGCTGTCAGGATGCATGGTTAGCGTTTCTAATTGGTTGGGTAGGTGGATTTATTTTACTTGGTATATATTTATATCTAGCAATCATAAATCCATCTCAAACTCTCGTGGATATTTTGAAAAAATATTTTGGTACTTATTTAGGAAGCCTAATAGGTGTATATGATTTAAATAATCTTTTTCCAGTTTTGGAACGGGGTATCTTACCTGTTTTAAATGCAGCTTTTGGAATAGTTTCTTTTTCCTTTGGAGAAGTAATTGTATTTTTAATGATATTCCCTAATGTAAATAATAAAAAAAATATTGTTAAAATATCTTATCTTTCGTTTTTAATTGCAGGAGGATTATTATTCATGATAACTTTAAGAAATATTTTCGTTCTAGGGTCAGATCTGCTATTGAGAGGTGTTTATCCATCATTCTTATCTACAAAATTATTTCCAGTTATTGATATAGATCCTTTTGTTGCTGTAGATTTGTTGATTGCTGGTGTAGTGAAAATTAGTGTTTTCATGTATGGAGCAGTAGTTGGATTGATTCAGATTTTTAATCTTGATGACTATAAACTATTTATTCTTCCAATAAGTACAATAATAGTTGGATTATCTATCTGGGTCTTTGATAACGTATTTGAAATGCAAAATTGGATAAGTTAAATATTTCCTTATTATACGATTCCTTTTCAGATTATTATACCTGTTCTATTATTGATTTTTTCATTGGTTAAACAAAGAAAAAGCTAATTTTATAAATAGCTCATTTTTTGTTGCTCAAGATGCCTACCGCAAAAAACTTTTAGTTAAATAAGTCTGTTTTATAAATGAGGTTAAGAACGATTACAAAGCAATTAAAGGAGAATTTTATGAATGATACTAAAATTTCTAGTTTTCAATTAGCTATGTTAATGATGGGTTTCATGTTTGGTACGTCAGCATTTATTACAGTGGTAACTAGGGCTCAACAGGATGCCTGGATTGCTTTTTTAATTGGGTGGGTTGGTGGATTTATAATTATACCTCTCTTGCGATATTAAATCCATCGAAGACGCTCATTGATATGTTGAGAGATAATTTTGGTAAATACTTAGGGAATTTATTAGCGATTCTATATATTCTATATTTTATTGATGATGCGTCGTCCATATTAAGAAATTTTAGTGAATTTATGATAGTTACTATTTATCACGATACTCCTTTATTTTTTATAATTTTTGCTTTTGTATTGCTTATTACTTATATGTTGAGAAGTGGAATCGAAACTTCAGCTAGAGTATGTGAGATATTCGTACCTTTTGTTTTTTTGATTGTGTTTTTAACAAATCTAGTTGCAATAAGTAAGTATGATTATAACAATTTTTTACCAGTTTTAGAACATGGAATAAAGCCACTCTTAAAAGTGGCTCAGTATCAGTTTACCTGGCCTTTTGGGCAAGCAGTAGTATTTTTAATGATATTCCCTTATCTAAACAAAAAGAACAAGATTTTTAAAACGTCATTTCTCTCTACTTTGATTGTAGGTTTAATAATGTTAAGTATGGCCCTAAGAGATTTGTTAGTTTTAGGGCCAGATATGGTACTACACAATCTTTATCCATCAATGATAACTGCGAAAATGATTTCCCAATTAAGTTTAGAACCGTTCCTTCCAGTTATTTTGCTAATTGGAACTATGGTAAAAGACTATATATTTATATTTGCAGCTTTGTTGGGAATTGCTCAATTATTCAATCTTGATGATTATAATATTTTTATTAAACCATTCATTATTTTAATTGCTGCATTAGCAATCTGGGATTTTGAGAGTTTGTTGGAATTTTTAGCATGGAGTTCAGATATTTGGTTATATTTTGCTATTCCATTTCATGTTATTATCCCTGCGTTATTATTGATTATTTCTTTGGTCAAAAAAAGATTATCAAAGCTAAAAAATAGTTGATAATGTTTTGACATGGAGTCTCTTTTTCTGGTATTATTGAAGTGGTGAATTGTTTGTGTAAAAAATAGAGAAAATCAAAAGAATCAGGGTGATTCGTTATGGATTTATTCAGTTATACTGCTAAAGAAAGTCTAGAAAAAGATGCTCCATTGGCAAGCCGGATGCGTCCTAGAACTTTGGATGAATTTATTGGGCAAGAAGAGATTGTAGGCGAGGGGCGTTTGTTACGCCGTGCTATTCAGGCGGACCGGCTTACTTCATTTATTTTTTATGGACCACCTGGGACGGGGAAGACTACGCTGGCCCAGATTATTGCTAATACAACTCACTCAGAGTTTGAAATGCTAAATGCTGTTACCTCTGGAGTAAAAGATATTAGAGCTGTTTTAGAAAGGGCCAGAGAAAGAGTAGGGATGTTTCAAAAAAGAACAATTTTGTTCGTAGATGAGATTCATCGTTTTAATAAATCTCAACAAGACGCATTGCTTCCTGCTGTAGAAGATGGAACAGTGATTCTTATTGGTGCGACTACAGAAAATCCCTATTTTGAGGTGAACTCACCTCTTGTATCTCGTTCTCGCATTTTTAAATTAAATTCTTTGACTCAAGAAGAAGTGAAAACTGTCTTATTGAGAGCATTAGAAGATCAGGAGCGTGGGTTGGGTAAATATAAAGTTAGGTTAGATAAGGATGCTTTAGATCATCTTGCAAATATTTCAAATGGTGATGCCAGAAACGCTTTAAACGCTTTTGAATTAGCTGTGCTGACGACTTTAGAGGATAAAGAAGGTATTATTCATATTGATCTTGAAGTTGCCGAAGAATCGATTCAAAGGCGAGCTTTGAACTATGATAAAAATGGAGATAATCACTATGATACAATTTCTGCTTTTATAAAGAGTATGCGAGGATCTGATCCAGATGCTACATTATATTGGCTAGCAAAGATGCTTTATGCAGGAGAAGATCCAAAGTTTATTGCAAGACGTATTTTAATTCATGCCGCTGAGGATGTCGGTCTTGCTAATCCTCATGCTTTAATTGTAGCTCAAGCTGCTGCTTATGCTGTAGAATTTGTAGGAATGCCTGAAGCTAGAATCCCTCTTGCTGAGGCTGCTTTGTTTATTGCAACAGCTCCAAAAAGCAATGCGGCTTATGTAGGTATTAATTCAGCAATGGAAATTGTTAAAAAAGAAGAGGTAGGCTCAGTTCCTACACATTTGCGGGATAGTAGTTATAAAGGAGCCAGTAAGTTAGGACACGGCAAAGGATATAAATATCCTCATGATTATCAAGGAAGTTATGTTAGTCAGGTTTATTTACCGCCTAATATACAAGGGAAAAAGTTTTATGAGCCAACTGGAAATGGCTATGAAAAACAGATTCAAGACTATTTAAAAAAATGTGGTGATCGCAATGAATGATAGATATTTGATGGTTGATAGACAAGTTAGAGTTCAGATTAAAGTCAAAGATAGCAAGTTTATTGCTAGTGTAATGCCTGTGGAGACTGAAGAAGAGGCTTTAAACTTTATTCAGCGAATAAAAAAGGAATTTTTTGATGCAACTCACAACGTATCAGCCTTTAAAGTAGGGGTAGGGGATCAGGCGATTAAGCGATATGATGATGATGGTGAGCCTGCAGGGTCATCTGGCCCTCCTGTATTACAGGTCATTGAAGGTGCAAGTTTAACAAACACTGTTATTGTAGTGACAAGGTATTTTGGTGGAACAAAATTGGGTTTTGGTGGACTTGTCAGAGCTTATGGTGATTCTGCTAAAACAGGGTTAGCTGAGGCTGGTGTTAAAGAAAAAGTTCGCTACCTATTAATTAGCATTCAGGTACCTTATGATCAGATGGGAAGTGTTATAAAAGAGATCCAGAGTGGTGTTGGTGTGGTTAAAGATACTCAATTTTCCAATGAAGGTGTAGATATTTTTGCCGATCTCTTACCAAGCTATCTGGAAGGCTTTAAGAAAAAGATGATTGATGCTACTAGAGGTAAAGCTGTTATTTCTGTGGCAAAGGAAGAATTTCGAAGTTAAAGTAGATGTAATAACATAGTAATTTCATCTACTTTAATGTTGACAATAAATGAAAGATGTGCTATTATAATAGTGTTAAATCCCTACAGGATTAGTCGGAATTAGGGGGTCTAGAAGATGAAGCTATCAACTAAGGGACGTTATGGAGTAAGAGCTATGTTTGATCTGGCAATACGTTACGGTACAGGGCCAGTCTCTATAAGGAGTATCGCAGAACGTCAGGGACTTTCAGAACATTATTTGGAACAGTTGATCGCAGTACTTAGGAAAGCGGGACTGGTAAAAAGTGTACGTGGCGCCTATGGGGGTTATTTTTTAACGAAAGAGCCAAAAGATATTACCGTTGGGGATGTGATTAGGGTTTTAGAGGGGCCTATTGCACCTACTGAATGTGTAAGTGATGATGAAGAGAATCATTGTGCAAATTCTGAAGATTGTGTAACTAGATTTATCTGGGAAAAATTAAAAGATAAAATCGATCAGGTTTTGGATGAAATATCTTTAGATGATTTATGTCAATTTTCATTAGAAAAAAAACATAAACAAGATGAAGGATTCATGTATCATATTTAAGAAAATGAAGGGGGAACCAAAAATGGAACGTATTTACTTAGATAATGCAGCTACTACTCCAACACGCCCAGAAGTAGTTGAAGCAATGATGCCATATTTTACAGAGCAATTTGGTAATCCATCAAGTGTACATCTTTTTGGACGTGAAGTTTCCAAAAGTATAACAGAAGCAAGGGAACAGGTTGCTAAATTAATTGGTGCTGCTGATCCTTCTGAAATTATTTTTACAAGCGGTGGTACTGAAGCTGATAATATGGCTATTATTGGAACTGCATTGGCTAAAAAAGATAAAGGAAATCACATTATTACAACTCAGATAGAACATCATGCGGTATTACATACCTGTGAATATTTAGAGAAGTATTTTGATTTTAAGGTCACATATTTACCAGTTGATAAAGATGGTAAAGTAAGTCCAGAAGAAGTAAGAGAAGCGATTACTGATCAAACCGTATTGATTACGATGATGTTTGCGAATAATGAGATCGGAACAATTCAACCCATTGCAGAAATTGGAAAGGTTGCAAGGGAAAAGGGTGTTTTCTTCCATACTGATGCCGTACAGGCAGTCGGTAGTGAAATAATAAATGTTCAAGAGATGAACATTGATATGCTTTCTTTGAGTGCACATAAATTTAATGGGCCAAAAGGTGTGGGAGCTTTATATGTTCGTCGTGGAGTTAAACTAGTACCACAGATGCATGGAGGCGCACAAGAACGAAAACGCCGTGGCAGTACTCATAATACAACAGGGATAATAGGATTAGGTAAAGCTGCTGAATTGGCTTATAATGAATTTGAAGAAAAACGGGTTAAACTTATCCGTTTGAGAGAAAAACTTATTAATGGTCTTGAAAAGAGAGTTCCTGAAATAGTTTTTAATGGACATAGAACCGATAGATTACCTAACAATGTTAATTTTTCATTTAAATATATTGAGGGTGAATCTCTGTTATTAAATCTAGATTTAAAAGGAATTGCGGCTTCAAGTGGTTCTGCATGTACATCAGGTTCTTTAGATCCATCCCATGTATTATTAGCCATAGGATTAAGTCACGAGGTTGCTCATGGTTCCTTAAGAATTACTCTTGGTATGTATAATACCGAAGAAGAGATCGATTATGTTTTAGAAGTTTTACCAGAAATCGTAGAAAAATTACGTCAGATGTCACCACTCTATAATCCGTTAACTATTTAATAATATTTTAGAAAAAGATCTTTTGGATATTTTTAATGAATAAGGGAGATGAGGGCTATGTATAATGAAAAGGTTATGGATCATTTTCAAAATCCACGTAATGTAGGTGAAATTGAGAATGCAGATGGTACTGGACAGGTTGGAAATGCTACCTGTGGAGATATTATGAAAATTACTATTAAAGTTGAAGATGGAAAGATTGTGGACTGTAAATTTAAAACTTTTGGTTGTGGAGCTGCCCTTGCTACCAGTAGTCAAGTTACTGAGATGGTAATTGGTAAAACTGTTGAAGAAGCAAAAGAGATTACTAATAAGATGGTAGCTGCGGAATTAGGAGGATTACCACCTGTTAAGATGCATTGTTCAAATCTGGCAGCAGATGCGTTGCGCAAAGCAATTGCTGATTATTTGGGTGAAGAATATCAGGAAGAAGAACAAGAGCATCACTATGATCTTGAAGATGAAGAATAAAACTTGAAGCAAAGGTGGAAGTAGAATGAAACGAATTGTCGTAGCCATGAGCGGTGGAGTAGATAGTTCCTTGACTGCTGCTCTTTTAAAGGATCAAGGATATGACGTCATAGGAATGATGATGCAACTTTCACCAGAATACGAACCAGACAAGGAGTTTGGTGGATGTTGTACACTTTCAGCGGTAGAAGATGCTCGCCGTGTAGCCGAAAGATTAGATATTCCATTTTACGTAGTAAATTTTAAAGAACGTTTTCAAGAAGATGTTATTGATTACTTTGTGGAAGAATATAGTAAGGGGAGAACACCAAATCCTTGTATTATGTGTAATCAAAAACTAAAGTTTGAGGCACTTCTTCAACGTGCATTTGAGTTAGATGCTGAATATATTGCTACTGGTCATTATGCAAAGATAGAGCATAATGTGGATGGTCGTCATTTATTAAAGAAAGGTGAAGATCGTTCTAAAGATCAGACATATGCTTTATGGGGACTGACCCAATCTCAGATGGCTCATACTTTATTTCCTTTAGGAGATTACACAAAAGAACAGGCTCGAGAGATGGCTCGTGAATGGAATTTGGCTGTACACAATAAACCTGATAGTCAGGAGATTTGTTTTATTCCAGATGATGATTATGGTCGATTCTTAAAAGAACACCATCCCAAGTTAGTTAAACCCGGGCCAGTTTTGGATACTGACGGCAAACGCTTAGGTACTCATATTGGTTTACCTTTTTATACAATTGGACAGCGTAAGGGATTAGGGATAGCTGTGGGAAGACCCATTTATGTGGTTGACTTAGATACTAAGCGTAATGCAGTTATTGTTGGTTCAAATGAAGAGGTTTTTGGGGAAGGGTTAATTGCCGAGCAGATTAATTGGATTTCTATTCCAGAATTAATTGAACCGATGGAAGTAGAGACACAGATTCGCTATAACTCGTCACCAGCAAAAGCTGAAATTATTCCATTGAAAGATGGTAAAATTAAAGTTGTTTTTGAAGATATGCAACGTGCCATTACACCTGGTCAGTCTGTAGTTTTTTATCAGGGTGATGTGGTGGTTGGTGGTGGAGTTATTGATCGTGAAATTAAATAAAGTTTGCAAAGTGTTGGATTAGTGGATCCAGCATTTTTTTTATTTTCCTGCCCTGCATGAACCTTGGCCTGATTTTAGTAGACTAAACAGAGACCTTATGACTGATAGGAAATTTTTATCTGGATTTATCCAGTACTTTATGTATCTTAAAGGTGTTGCATAAAAAAATGGCGAAATAGTACTCATGACTATTTAAGCAAATAGCTTATTAAAGAGTAAATGCAAAAAGGAGTGTTTTTATGAGTAGTAGCTTATTTCTTATAGAACCAGATCTTAACTATAAAGATTCATTTCAAAATGTGGTCAAGGACTATCAGCATGCCAATGAAGATCAAATAGGGATTCAGCTTTTGTAGATTGGTGCGTGTTTCGCGGTTAATGGGATATATCATATATAGAAATGGTTTTAAAAGAAATGGAGGGATTTTCAGTGGTTGATAATAATGAGACACTAATCGTTGAAGAAAGTAATAGTATAGGGATGAGAAATGAGAGATCTCTCCATTCTGAGTTAAAAAAATGGTATGCTTTACCTGGGGATAAGTTTGAAGTTAGAGTAGATGGGTTTATTATAGATATTGTAAGAGGAGATCAATTAATTGAGATTCAGAC
The DNA here is from genome assembly GCA_030627905.1 of Halanaerobiales bacterium. GTDB lineage: Bacteria > Bacillota > Halanaerobiia > DY22613 > DY22613 > JAGMES01. The sequence goes on along the minus strand of DAOVRZ010000044.1, from coordinate 10,054 downwards.
GAGAAATTTTTATGCGATGAAAAAGAAATTAGAGAAGTTGATTAAAAATCATCAGGTTCATTTAATCTATCCGATTCCAAAGGAAAAATTAATTATTCGCATATCAGAATTGGGAGAGATAATCTCAAAAAGGAAATCTCCCAAAAAAGGTAAGCCCATTGATTTATTTGATGAATTATTGAGAATTCCAAAAATAATTAATGAGAAAAATTTTACTTTGGAAATCTTAATGGTTTTAGAAGAAGAGATTCGGTGTGAAGATGGAAAAGGAAGTTGGCGAAGAAAAGGGGTTAGTATTAAGGATCACAAATTAGTAGAAGTTCTTGAAACGATTAAATTTAATAAAAAAGAAGATTTTTATAAGTTATTGCCTGGGGATTTAGTTCAACCTTTTACAAATAAAATTTTAGCAGAGAGGATGAAAATTCCTGTTCGTAAGGCTAGAAAAATCACTTATTGTCTTAAGAAAATGGGTATGATAACTGAGTTGGGTAAATCAGGAAGAGAGTTATTATATGAGTTGGCTTAATTGCTAGGAATATAATTTTCTTTATTGAAAAATCTCTGTGAAAGAGTTATAATATTAGTAGAAGAGAGCAAAGGAAGGAGAAGAGCAGAGATGAAAGAATCATTTGTTATCTTAGCAAATTATCAAGGGAAGGAATATGGAGAAGTTGAGGAGTTAGTAGCAAGAGCTAAGTATAGAATTGAGGAATGGATGGAACACAATGTCGATTTAAGTGAGATTGAAATAATACATATTGAAAATCATTTGGTAACTCGATATCCTGTAAAAGAATTTCTTTCAAAATTTTAGTTAGTTAAGGAATTTATATAAAATATGAGATTAGCACAAATTAAAGGATGGCAAAAAAACATTGCAAAGGGACATTTTTATGCAATCAATTTGCCATCCTTTAAATTATATTTAAATATAATTTAAAAAATATTAAAAAAATATTTGCAAAAAAACAAAGAATAGAGGACTATGTAGGAGAATGCAGTAGATAAACACTTTAAATAAAGATTTAAAAACATTTAAATAAGAGCAGGAATATTTTAAATGATGTTGAATATATGTAGTGTATATAAATGTGATTTAAATAATATAATTATTAGAAAAGAGGATGATTGATATGATTGATTTAACAATTCATGAAGAACAGTTAAAACGTACATTAGAACGAGCAAAAGAGAAAAATATAATTATGCCTACTTTTGCTGAGATGCGTGATCCTGAAAAGATTCCCGAAAAAATTAAAGAAAGTTTAAAAGACGTAGGTTTGTGGGACATTAATCCCCTGAATCTTTTTAGAATAACTTGGAAAAACGAACCAACTAAAGATGGTGGACAGTATAATGGGGTGAACTATCTTGAAATTCCGAAAGAGCTTACAGGTGTAGACGCCAAAATTGTCGCCATTGTTGGTAAATGGTTCCCTACTGGTGCTCATAAAGTAGGTGCTGCTTATGGATGTCTTGCACCACGTTTAGTTACTGGTCAGTTTGATCCTACATATCAAAAAGCTGTTTGGCCTTCTACTGGGAACTATTGCCGTGGTGGAGCGTATAATTCTACCCTTTTAGCTTGTGACTCCATAGCAATATTGCCTGAAGGGATGAGCAAGGAGAGATTTGACTGGTTGAAAAAAGTAGCAGGTGAGGTTATTCCAACACCAGGTACGGAGAGTAATGTTAAAGAAATTTATGATAAATGCTGGGAGCTAAGAGAAACTAGAGATAATGTTGTGATTTTTAATCAATTTGACGAATTTGGTAATTATCTCTGGCATTATCAAATTACTGGTCACTCACTGGAAGAATTGTTTAATAATGTTGCTGGTGAAGGCTATAATTTAGCAGGTTCTGTATTTACGACAGGTTCAGCTGGAACTATTTCTGCGGGAGATTATTTGAAGAAAAAGTTCCCTTATAGTAAAGTTGCTGCTAGTGAAGCTCTTCAATGTCCAACTTTATTAACTAATGGTTTTGGTGAGCATCGAATCGAAGGTATTGGTGATAAGCATGTTCCGTGGATTCATAATGTTAAAAATACTGATATGGTTATTGCAATAGATGATGAGATTACTATGAATTTGATGCGTCTTTTTAATGAACCAACAGGACAGGAATATTTAAAGGAACAAGGTATTTCTAAAGAATTTATTTCTCAACTTTCATTATTGGGAATCTCCAGTATAGCAAATCTTGTTTCATCAATTAAGTTTGCTAAATACTATGAACTAACTGAAAAAGATGTTGTTTTGACAGTTTTCACTGATTCTATGGAAATGTATGGTTCCAGATTAGAAGAATTAACTGAGGAACTTGGCTCTTACACAAGAGAAGATGCAATAAAAGATTATCATAGATATTTGATGGGGCTTTCCACAGATTATTTACAAGAGCTGAACTATCAAGATAGAAAGCGTATTCATAATCTCAAGTATTATACATGGGTAGAGCAACAAGCAAAAGATCCACGAGAATTAGATGCTCAATGGTATGATCCAGAATATTGGGAATCAATCCGCAATAGTGTTGATGATATTGATCGCTTGATTCGTGAATTCAATGAAAAAACAGGGTTATTAGAGAAACTATAATTTTATTTTAGTTGGGTGCAAGGCTGCGTTTAATGGCATATATAGAAAAAAGCTCCTTAAAAAAGTTAGCTCTGCATAGATAGCTGTTTTTAGGTAGTTTTCTTAGGTCGATCTGACTTAGGTGTCGCTTTTTCCTATATATGCCATTAAACGAGGCTTTGCTTTTGAACTGGGAAAGTTAAATTTATAAAAAAATTAAAATCACGTTCTCTTTTGATTTAACTAGATTGGGAGAGAATGTGATTTTTTTTATGATAATAGGGGAACTTTTCTCTAAACTGAACGTCTAATTATTTAGGTACATAAAAAAATGAATTACTTCAGAGGATACAGTTATATTCTGTAGAACATAGTTATATAACTTACTAGAGAATACTTATCTGAAGTATCTAAGTAAAAAGATGAGGGGGAAGGATATGAAGTTTAATTTTAAAATTGTTTTTATAGGAGTCTTTGTACTAACATTAATGATGATTTCCGCATCAGTATTTGCTGCAGATTTTTTTGAATTGTGTAAAAATGGTACTCCAGAAAAAATTGCTAATGCAATTGATGAAGGTGCAGATGTGAATCAAAAAGATGAGGATGGGAAAACACCATTGATGTATGCAGCAGCGTACAATGCGGAACCATATGTATTAACAGTTTTATTACGAAGAGGTGCAACTGTAAACGCCACTGATGATGCTGGTTGGACTCCATTAATGTATGCAGCGCGTTATAATGGAAATATTGAGATTCTGGAATCTTTGATAGAATTCGATGCAAGCCTAAATGCTAAAAATAGCGATGGAGATACTGCATTATTAATTTCAGTCAAAAGGAGAAGGATAAGTGCAATCCATGTTCTTATCATTGCTGGAAGTAATGTGAATGTTAAAGATAAAAGTGGATGGACTCCTTTGATGACTGAAGTTAATGGCCTGCCGTTACAGCAAGTAGTTGATGGTTTGATAAAAGCTGGAGCAGATGTTAATATAATGGATAAAAGCGGACTAAATGCTCTGATGATTGCAACAAAAAATAAAGTTGAGATCAAAGTTATCGATTTAATACTTCGTGCAGGCGCTCAAGTGAATGATCAGGATGATAATGGATGGACTGCTCTAATGTATGCAACTAAAGCTAAAAGTTCAAAGATAATCTATACTTTACTTAATGTGGGAGCAAATATTAATCTCAAAAATACCAAAGGTGAAACTTCTTTAATGATTGCAGTTAGTGATAATTTAGATATTAAAATTATTGTTTCGCTTTTATATTATGGGGCAGATGTAAATCAAAGGAATAATAATGGTCTTTTTACTTTACTAATAGCGTCTATGGAAAATAAAAGTCCTGAGGTGATTGCTTTGTTGATTGAAGCCGGGGCGAATATTAATGATACAGATCCCATAGGGACCAACTCTCTTTCCTATGCTATTAGGTATAATAAAAGTTTAGATATTGTGTTTAAATTGATTGAATTGGGAATAGATGTTAATCATCAGAACAGTCAAGGGATGACTCCACTGATGTTTGCAGTGAAGTATAAAGAAGATCCGGTGTTAGTAAAGAATCTTATTAAAGCAGGTGCTGTCGTAAATATTCAAGAAGATATTATGGGATTGACGCCACTGATGTTTGCAGTTAAAGAAAATAAAAAAGAAGAAGTAATTTATGTGCTTTTAGATTCTGGTGCTGATGTAACAATAAGAGATTATTTTGGAAAAAAAGTTGTCGAGTACTTAGAAGAAAATAAAAAATTAAATGGAACCGATGTTTATTGGCATCTTAATTATCTTGAACCAGCTAAAACAATGAAACATTTTAAAGACTCTAAATCGAAATTAAAAACTGGTCTGATAGCTACAGTTATCCCTTCAGCTGGTCATGCCTATGTAGAAAATTGGTGGCCAAAAGGAACTTTATTTTTACTCGGTGAAGCGGGATTGCTTACAGTAGCATTAAATCAAGAAGAGACTGAAGATAAAATGCTCTTTTTTGCAATTGCAGCAGGTCTAAAGATTTGGGAAATATTCGACGCTGTAGATGAGACTGAAAAATTTAACCAAGATGTTGATGAATTTAATGAAAATGCAGAACAATTTAACCAATATATTATAAATAAATAATTTTTTAACTCAATTTGATAAATATATGTGCTAAATTGATGCAAAAAGAGTGTAAACTAACTAGTATACACTCTTTTTTTTGTTAGGTAAATTTAGATTTATAAAATATATAGAATTCATACTAAATAAGAAGGAATTAAATAGGTAGAAGACGAATTAATAATTTTGGTTAAATTTGATCACTGGAGGAAAGAAGATGGAAAAATATTTTGGTCCAGAAAAACTAGTTGACTTAAAGAAAGATTACATTATTCCATGTGTCTATTATTTTTATCAAAAACCTATGCAGTTAGTTCGAGGTGAGATGCAATATCTTTATGATAATGAAGGTAAGCAGTACTTAGATCTTTATGCAGGAGTTTCCGTGGTAAATTGTGGTCACTGTCATCCACGGATAGTGCAAGCAATATGTGACCAGATACAAACTTTGCAGCATACTTGTACTATTTACTTAACCCAACCAATGATGGAATTGGCAGAAAGAATAGCTGAAATTACTCCAGGTAATTTAAAACGGAGTTTTTTCTGTAATAGTGGTACGGAAACCGTGGAAGGTGCTGCATTATTAGCAACTTTATACATAGGAAATAGTGAGTTTATTGTGCTGCAGCAGGGTTTACACGGACGAACCAAGTTAGGTATGTCTTTTACAGGCCTTTCTTTTTGGAGAATTGATCCTAATCCAGTTGGTGGTATTCATTTTGCGCCAAATCCTGATTGTTACCATTGTTAGTTTAATTTAACCTACCCAAAATGTAATCTGGCATGTGCTAATGCACTCGAAAGGGTAATTGAAACTCAGACCTCAAAAAAAGTAGCTGCATTTATTAAAGGAAAAACACCCTATCATTGGAGATATACGTGGATGAGGTTTGATGTTAGGTGCAGAGTTGATTAAACTAGATAAGTCTCCAGCAACAGAGGAAATGAAAGAACGTGGATTTTTGCTTGGTAAAAATGGCCCTGGTCGGAATGTTCTTGCTTTTCAACCACCATTGATTATTATCCGGGAAAATATTGACGAAGCAATAGAAAATTTAGATCAAGTATTGGCTATGATACACGCGAGTGAAGAAAAAATCTAGAAAAGAGGAATTTTTATGAAACGGTTTGCTATGTTTTTGATTATGATGTTATTAGTAGTTACACTTTTATTGGGGTGTAGTGAGAAAAATGATAGCTCTGCTAATCGAAGTTTGAAGATTGGTCTAATGCCTGATATAGGGATGTTTCCTTTGTTAGTAGCGGCTGAAGAGGGATACTTTGCAGATAAAGAACTGGATATTGAATTGCTTGTCTTTAAAAGTGCAAAAGATCGTGATGCAGCATTACAGGGTAATCAGTTAAATGGGACGATGAGTGATCTTGTGGCTGTTTATTTTATGAATAGTGGTGGTTTAAAAGTAAAGGCTACATCGATAACAGAGAGTCGTTTTCTTCTGTTAGCGGGTATTGATTCTGGTATTACAAAAGTTAAAGATCTTCAAGATGTTGAGATTGGTCTTTCTACAAATACAGTGATTGAATATATTGTGGATTTGATTCTTGAGGAGGATAGTGTTAATGCTCGTAAATTAAGTGTACCTAAGATTCCAATGAGAATGGAACTATTACGTAATGGACAATTGAATTCCGCTTCTTTGCCAGATCCATTGGCAACGATTATGATCAAATCAGGTGCAGTGGTTCTTGCTGATAGCAGTAGTGATTTAGAGATAGATCCTGCGGTTATGATTTTCACGGATGAGACAATACAAAAGCAACAAGACGAATTAGAAGATTTTTATAAAGCTTATAATAAAGCTGTTGATGAGATCAATAAAAATCCAGAAAATTATCGTCATCTGCTTGTTGACAAAGGTGAATTTCCTGAATCTGTAATTGGAGATATTGAAATTCCGAAATTCAGACGAGTACTTCTTCCCACTAAAGAAGAAGTAGAAAATGTTTTAACTTGGATCGAAGAAAAAGGTTTGAAAAAAACTGACTTAGACTATTTTGATTTAGTTAAAACAGGTATTTTTTAAGTGAACTCGTCCAGCTAAAGCTGAACATTGGGGCTTCAGTAGGGGATTCTACCCCCACCTATAGAGGAGGGGGACTTCGCTCTGAAAACCTCCTTTTGAAATGTCGTTAAATAATCTGTTGTTTTTTCTTTTGAATGGAGTAATTAGACGTGGGTATACTACTATGGAAAGATTTTTGTGTTTTTGAAAGGAGTATATGCCATGACGAAAAATTTGATTTTAGGAAATCACGTAATTTCAGAAGCTTTTGAATGTAACTCAGATTATCTGAATGATGAAGATAAAATCAAAGAAATTCTCACAAAAGCGGCTGAAGTCGCTGGTACAGATTTGCGAAAAATAATGGTTGAAAAATTTGCACCCTATGGAATTACAGCTGTTGCTATTGTTTCTGAATCTCATCTTTCGATTCATAGCTGGCCAGAATTAGGGTATGCAGCGATTGATGTTTTTACTTGTGGAGATAATTCGAATCCGAAAGCTGCTTCTGAATATATTGCTGAGCAATTAGAATCGACCTTTGTAACATGTAATGAGATCAAACGTGGAGTAATTTTACATATGAGTTCACATAGAAAAGGGAGTATGTTCAATATAGTAGATTAGATGACCAATTATTTTTATTTCTTAAAAAGGAAATAGTTAAATTGTGGTGAAAGTATACTAATGATTAGCCCACAAAAAGTAGTCGCACAAGAGCTTGCATACCATATAAAGTATTGAAATGGCGGTGTCAATACTTTATATGGTATGCAAGTGCGACTAAAATACTTTTTGTGGTCGAATCATATAGTGGTTTGCGAAAGGTTGGATTTAACGACATTTCAGAAGGCGAAGCCCCCCTCCTCTATAAGTGGAGGTAGAAGTCTTACGATAATTTCAAAACTTCAGTGGGTGTTCAAACGTCCTTCTGAAGTCGTTAAACTTAAGAAATAATAACGTAGTTATTATTTCGACTTTAAAGGGAGGGTATTTGTTTGAAAAAATATGGAGTTTTGATTAAGCCATCATTTAACAAAGTTTTTTTTGAATCATCGAAAAAATTATTGATTAGTGAAATTCAAATTTTAGATCAAATGGTGTTCAAGCATGATTATCGAGATTTTGAAGAGGAAAAAATTGGGGGAGTAGATTATATTACTTTTTCTGCTGATGTAGAGATAGGAGCGGAAGAGTTATCGTATCTTTCACGGCTTTCTGCACTTTATTGTTTGTTTGAAATTGTACCAACAGAAGAGTTATATTTACGTCCGTTGATGATAAATGATCATAGATATTTTGATGAAGATATTATATCTATTCAAAAATATTCAGGGAAGACTAATGAAGAATTTACAAAAATGATGTTAAATATTGCTGTGTTTTGTAGTGAGTTTGCTTCGGATTTTAATAAACGGTTATCAATTTTAGATCCAGTTGCAGGACGTGGAACTACTCTTTTTCAAGGCTTAATCTATGGGTATGATGTTTATGGAGTAGAGGCAGATAAAAAATCTACTCATACAATGATGACTTTTCTAAAGAGATACCTATTGGAGAAACGTTATAAACATCAAATGGAGCAGAGAAAGTTTCGACGTGATGGTAAAGTAAAGGGAAATCGTTTTAGCTTTATTGCTGCGCCGACAAAAGAAGATTACAAAAATAAAAACACCGTGACTATAGATGTAGTTCAGGATGATACGAGTTTTGCTGATACACATTTTAAGAATGGGTCTTTTCATGTGATAGTTGGAGATTTGCCGTATGGTGTTCAGCATGGTAGTCCAAGCAATCAAGGAAATTTAACTCGAAATCCTAAAAAAATGGTTGAAGGCGCACTACCTGCATGGAAGAAGTTGCTCCGTCCGGGTGGTGTTATAGCAGTTTCTTGGAATGTAAAGATTTTGCCTCGACTAGAATTAGAGAAGATTTTTACTGATGCAGGATTTAAAGTAATGCATTCAGAGCCATTGGATCAACTTGAGCATATGGTTGATTCTTCGATAACCAGAGATTTGCTTTTTGCCAGAAAGTGAACTCGTCCAGCTAAAGCTGAACATCGGGGCTTCAGTAGGGATTCTACCCCCACTGAAGATTAAAAACAATTCCCACTACTTATAGAAGTGGGGGTCTTAACTCAAAAGATAAAGGTAAAATTTTTTTAAAAATGACTTGCTTTATTTAGAAAAATGATTTATAATAAGATTAAGATACACCCCCGGGGTATATGGGATGTATGAAAATCAAAAAATTTATATAGTGGAGGGATTTTACATGGAAAATATTACTAAAGCAACTGATACAAATTGGGAAAATGAAGTATTAGGCCATGACGGATTAGTTTTGGTTGATTTCTGGGCTGAATGGTGTGGACCTTGCCGTATGGTAGCTCCAGTTATTGAAGAAGTAAGTAAAGAGGTTGAAAATGTAAAGGTTTGTAAATTGAATGTAGATGAAAATCCTGGTACGGCATCTAAATATCAAATTTCTGGTATTCCTACAATGCTCTTTTTCAAAGATGGAAAACCAGTTGATCAAGTTGTAGGATTTACAAATAAAGAAAATTTAACAGGTGTTATTAATCGTAATCTGTAAGAAGGAGCAATAAAATAGTAGTTAAAATCATAGACAATTATAGCTAAATATGGACACAAATATTTAGCTATAAGCTGTTTTATTGCTTTCAAGCCAAGGTGAATGTGAGTTGCGAAAGTAGCTTTGCATGATGAACTAGGTTAGTATGAAAGGTAAAGACATACCCATGAGTGTATCCATCAGCTTGTGGCTCTATGAGTATTGAGGAAGACCGACTTCTAGTGTCCTGAAGTCAAACACCGAAAATAAATATTCTTCATATTGACTTTGGCAAGAAGGGAAATACCCATACTTAGGAGGTTTGTCAGAAATGACAGAATACTGCTTTGTTCTTGATAGTAAGGGTAAAAAACTTAGTCCTACTAAGGTCAATAAAGGTTGGTACCTAATTAGAAAGAAAAGAGCTTTTTTAGTAGATAAATATCCTATGGTGATACAACTTACAAAAGAAGTTAAAGACGAAGAAGAAGAAGATGAATCTCAGTTTGTTGTAGGTATTGATGATGGTAGTAAACATGTAGGTATCGGTATTGTTCAAAAGTGTAAAACCAAAAATAAGCTAGTGTTTAAAGGTACTATCGAACTTAGGCAGGATGTATCACCTGACTGTTAGAGCTGGATATAGGAGATATCGTAGGTATCATAAAGGATATCGACCTAAAAGATTTGATAATAGAGCTAGTAGTCGAAGAAAGAATAGAATTGCACCTTCCATAAAGCAAAAGAAAGA
>DAOVRZ010000129.1:0-14573 GCA_030627905.1 Halanaerobiales bacterium | reverse complement strand
CCTTTGTTTTTCTGTCGTTTCAATTTTTGTAGGTTGTAATAGCATAATAAAATGACTCCTTAAAGTTTTTATTTTATTATACATTATTTTGTTTGTTTTGTGAAGTAGTATCTTTAATAATTAAGCTATGTTGCACTAGATATCAATAATAGAAATTGCCAATAAGAAAGAGGTCACATATATGAATAGAAAGAAACACAAACAAATGATTCAAGAATTTGTTGATACTTTTAATATAGAGAACATTGACGATTGAATGATACTATAAAAGAGTTGTTTTCACATAGCCTGGAAATATGTTAAATGCAGAACTGAACAACCATCTTGATTATTCTAAAATATGATCATAAAAATAAAAAGAATTCAAATTCTCGAAATTGGTCAAAATCTAAAAAATTGTCTATAAATTTGGAGAATCTACAATTCAGGTTACCAGAGATCAGGATAGTTCTTTCCAACCACAGGTTGTTCCTAAAAGGGAAAAAGACGTTCATACATTGAAGACAAAGTCTTAAGCATGTATGCAGAAATTGTGGATACATTACATGCTATTTATGGCATTCTAACAACTCATGAAACAATATCTCGAATTACAGATAAAATACTGCCTTATGTTCGTGAGTGGCAAGAACATCCTCTTTCACTAATACAACCGTTTGTATATTTTAATGCCAGTTTGTGTCTGTTAAAGAAGGTCATCGTTCAATCAAAAAAAGCTGTTATTCGGTTTTATTAGAGTTAATGTAAGAGGTTATAAGGATGTGTTAGGGTTATGAATTAGTAAAACCGAAAGCGCTCATTTTGGTTATCTGTATTAGATGAGATTAAGGGTCGTGGTATAGAAGATATTTTCATAGCTTGTATAGACGGATTAAAAAACTTAAAAAAAGCTATAGAAGCTGTTTTCCCGTGGATACAAGCTCAATGCTGTATTATTACGTAACGATAAATACCATAAAATACATAAGTAGGTAGCTGCAAAAGCTTTTGTAAAGATTATAAAAAACAAAATACCCATGCAGTAAGTAACGAAGTTGCACAAACAGCATTTTGAAACCTTAAAAGCAAATTGGGACAATAAATCTCCTTTAGTAGTAAGGATATGGGAAAATAGCCTGATGAGTGACAAGCGGATACTTATGGAACGCCAGTAATTCATATTGATCATTCCACCAACTCTGAGTAACCTTTGATGAAAATGAGTAAAAAGATATTTACTAAAGAAGAAATAAACATTTTGTCACAGAACAAGTATATGAAAAATCATGTAATACTTTTATTAATAAATCGTCTAAATACAATGTATTTGTTATAAGGCTAGTTTGTAATCCTATTTTATGGGCATAAAGAAGTAAGGCATCTATATCTTTATAGAGAAGTGGCTCACCACCATGTAAAGAAAGTTCCTTCCCGCCTCTTTTTTTATAATTATCTAAAATTTCTTTCCAAACGTTTAAAGCTAATTCTGTAGTTGACCCGACTGGCTGGCTATCAATATAGCAATGTTTACATTTGCAATCACAACTTAGTGTAACAAGTACACCCATTTTTTCACGAAAATCAATTTTCATAATATGATACTCCTCATTTTATTTTCAAATAACTTGGATGACTGAGTTTCTTGACTATTTTTTATAATACAGTTATTATTGAATTAAACAATTTAATACATTATAAATTTTATAGATTATATGTATATATCAACACGATATTTTCCTCTTTAAAACCTATCTTAATAAGAACATTTTCCATTGGGAAATTCTCCTTATCAATATCTGCTATAATTTTTTTAACACCATCATTAAATAATATTTCTGTTCCCTTCTGTAATAAATCAACAACATATCCGTTTCCTCTTGTCTCTGGAACTACACCAATATAATTAATCGCTCCTACCTCTTCATTAAATTTTTGTGGAACTATTAATTCTACTAAGGAATCTTCTATATATCCTAACTTCCAATAATCCACTCTATAATCAATATCTTTCAATATAGCAAAGTATTTAGTCGCAGTCTCTTCTTCACCTAAACTTTTGATAGATAATTGATCCTCTTTATCTAAAGTATCTCTTGTCACTTCCTTAATGGCCTCTATAAACTTTTTCTCATCAACATCATTTAAAGATTTATAAGATAGTCTATTTGAAAAATCCAAAACTTTATTCGATAATATAAATCTCTTTTTTCCTGAATTAATTGCATCCCAATAGATTCATATAGCTTTTTACTTTTTTGAAAAGACTCTAAACACTCAGAATCTAGCCTATACTCAATAGATTTTGTACCTAATGACTTCATCTGCTTCAAACTCTCTTTTAGTAAAATATCTCCAATATGTTGTACATCTTCCCTTTCCCAAGGTAAAAGTAAACCAAAAATATAAATTTCTTTTCTATTATCTCGGGTTAACCAATATCCGATTCGGCCAATAACTTTATCATTTTCTTCAATTACAAAACACCACTCTGGAAAACTTGAATTATTATTCCAAAGTGAATTCACAACATCTTTGAATTCAACATCTTTTTCTGTTATTATTGAAAATTTATCAAGTTCCTTTTCATTTATACTATATACTTTCATACAGTTCTCCTTTCAAAAATACTTATCGATAACAATAAATCAAATTCTCTTAAGATAATCACACAAAACTTTTATCTCTTCATCGATTTTCTCACAGCATCCAATACTTCCTAATGCCAGGAATACAAATCATCCACACTAATATCTAAAAATTTATCCTCTTCTACTGTTACTACAGAATGAAAAGGTTCATTATTAAGTAGTTCTAAGCTACTTATAGATTCCCAGTCAATTTTTGGTACTATTTTTTGTTGAGCCAAAACCTGCAAAAGGTCATAAAATGACTTCTGCATCAAATTAATCGGTAAATCAGGATAATTAGATTCAACAACATAATTGTCAATTTCGTTCCAAAGTTCTTGGATTATTTTCTGACGATCTCTTAGACTTCTTACTGTCATATCACCAGTATCCATTACTTTTGTTAGTCTGTTTTCCCAATCTACTGGTTTCCAATTTAACGATCTACTCATATGAATAATCCATTTTTCATGAGGTATGAATTCTTTGTTTAGAGCAAATAATGCTTTAATTAAACATTTTACTGCTTCGTTAAACATTAGCTGGCCCTGCAACACATCGCCTCTATGTATCCAAATATCTCCGGCAAACTTAAAATGCCACCAACAGTTAAAAAGAAACCCTTCCATTCTGTCTAAATCAAATGATACTCTCAACTTTTCTTGAAAAAGCTCATCAATTTTACCATAAGGATCATAAAGTATCTCAGCATAGGATAAATCCCATAACTCAATGTCATTCCAAGATTTTTTTATTTCAGAATTCCAATTTACATACTTGATGTCGTAAAGATATCCATTTAGTTTTACTATTCCATTAAATATTGGAGCTTGTCCATTTTTCAATTTCTCATATTCGCTACTATCCAGAAAAATTGTTACATCTATTTCAGACAAATAATCTGCATATCCTCGTGACATTCCACCATTGAGAGTTACACCTACTACTCCGGGTAACGCTTTTAACAACGTAAGTGTATCCTGCAAATGACTTCTCAATTCTCCGATTATGTTTTCTGTTTCCAACTTTACGTAAGGTCGTTTCATTATTGCATTCCTTTCTTTAAGTCATGTTAACCACGTCATTACATCAATTTTAATTTTTGTTAATAATTATCATATGATTAAAATGATTTGCTAAATCTTTAATGTTAGTTTCTTGCATACCTCTTAAATGATAATCAAAAAATTGAGTATAAAGCTTTTTAATATACTTATCATAATATTACCATCAATTTTTCCAATTAAGGGTGCATTAGGTTCAATGATTGATAAATCTGAAAAATTACGATGATCAGCATCTTTAACGGTTATTGCTATTCCATTATCTGTAACATGATTTAAGAAAATGTCGTCATAATATCGATACCGTTCACTATTAAAAAACATAAACGGTTTATTTATTTTGTAATTAATAAGATCACCTAATAGCCCTCCATCCATATTAATTCCTGCTTGAATACGACTATCTTTTACACAGACCAAACCTGAAGCTACTCCCCCCATAGACATTCCCATAATTCCAAGGTTATTAAGATTTAATCTTGATCTAAAAAAGTCATTATTAGCATTCATGAAATATAACTCATCAATTATAAAACTTATGTCATCAGTCCATACTCGAGATCCATCAACCAAAAAGATAGGCATAACTTGATTGCACTCGTGAAATAATTGTTCTTGTTCAATAGATGTTTTAGTGATAAAAATCCTTTGAAATAAATTTTTCATCTGGATAAAAAGAAAATTTAGCTTCACAATGATGTGCAATACTAAATATTATGTATCCATGACTTGCTAATTCTTCCATTAAAATTGTATTATGACCAAAATGTTCACACCACCCATGGTTATAAATAAGCACTGGAAAGGTCTCTACATCATTTGATAACGGAATATTTTCTGCAGAATGAGTCTCGATTGTACTATAAAACTGAGGAAAATTTAATTCCTTAATCACTATTGTTGGATTCTTCAGATATTTTGATATTAAATTTTGATTAAATTTCTTCGCTGGGTACCATACTCGAACTGTTACTTCCCTATTTGCCTTAGTTTCTGGATAAAATGGATCAATTCTTTTTTTATCAACAAATAATAAATATTTAGTGCCCACTGGATAGGGGCCCCTCGGTTGTAGTAATCTCTTATTTTTCATTAATTGCTTTAATGAATGTAATTAAAATAATTAAGCCATATTCAATATAATTTAAGGAGAGAGCCTCCAAATCTTTATAATCTTCTTCAGTACAACCATGAAAGGCCTTATTTCGAGCATTTTTAATCGATATCAAATACCCATAGTAATCATCTTTCAATAATTTTTTATTTAATTTAAATGGATTACTGGCAACAGTAATCTCTTGTTGATTCAAAAGCTTTAAGCGATTGTCATGATTACCCTTAATCCAAAATTTTTTTCTTATTGTTTTAATCGAAAAATCACCAGTATTAATTGAAAACATTTTTTTACTTTTAATTTTTTTTTGGCAGTACTCTTTTGTGCATCCCTCCAATGCTCTCCCCAAAATCCCAATAGCTGTTACTGGATATCCAATATCTAAAATATCTAAGCACTCCAAAACATCAGCCATATATTTGGGCCCAATAACTTCTTCTAAAGGCTGGTTATCTAGCTTACGAGCCAATCTATTTCTAATATGCTCAGATCTATAAGAATCTAAATGTTCATCTGGTATAGCTCTCGAATATTCGTTATTCATTACTATCTTCCTCACTCATAACAGATTCATAAGTTTTTGGGCTAGTAGAAAGAATTTTTATTTTTCCTAGGTTCTCTAATTTAGTAAAAATAGGGGTAGGGGCAGATTTAGGATACATTTTTTGCAAGACTGCATTTTTAGCTTTTATCTCTGCCCATGACATAGCAGTAATATCATCTTCTAAAATTTGTACAATTATATCTGCTGGTTCAGAAACAATTGCATCCTTTGTAACTTCTGATTTGTAATTTAATTGTGATATCACGTCAGTCCAGGTTTTTGTTTTTTCCTCATTAAGATTACTTACCAAATTAAAGATTGTTTCTTCATCACTAGACTCTAATTCGTAATTCACTTCCTCAAGCCGGTTTTTTATAAATTTCACGCAATCTGACTTATCCTTTGGTACTTTAAGAATAATTTTTCTATCTCTAAATCTACGTTCAAAGGCAGTTTGATTAGATAGTACTTTCCAGGCTTCTGGAGTAGTTCCTACACATATCACACCTCTAATATTTCGTAAGTTTAATTGATCAAATAACTGCCTATATGCAGTAAGAATCTTAACACCTACTCGGGATAAACATGAACTATTAGTTTCAGCAGAATACACTTTATCAACTTCGTCAAATAATAATAAAATACTTTTGTTTGTAATTTGTTGTATAAATTCAAGGCCATCACAGATACTTGCAGCAAATTCTACATCATTTGTTATGAAATTTTTTTTTGCACCAAATTTACTTCTTAAAAACTTAAGTTGATCTGGAAAGAGAGTTTCATTAGAAAAATACGATAAAACTAATTGTTCTTCATCTCTATTGTTACAATTTAACAAATATCTAAATATTATGTTTTTGCTCAAAGTTTCCATATTATCTTTGTTTTGCGAAATATACTTTTTCCAAGAATCATAGTAATTTTGTAAAGAATAGTTCCCCGTCCCTGAAAATATAAATTTATAGATTGAGTTAAGAGCAGTTACAAAGGGTCCACCAACAAACATATCAGGAATATAAATCCCATGTACATTAAAATCTGGTGACTCATTATAGTGTTTTTTCACATATCTTAAAAAATGAGTTTTTCCATTCCCAACTTGTCCAATAACAACAGTACCTAAAAACCCTTGCTGTCCTAAAAGTGTACTGTCTACCCAAAATTGAAACTTTCTAAGCAAACTTTCTTCTCCAATAATATAATTTGGGTCATTGATAGGAACAATTCTATCTAATGAAATTTTTAAACTATCTAACAAACTCTTCATTATGCTTATCTCCTTTCATTTAACATAACCGTTGTTATATATTCGCCATGTAAATTTTTTATTTCCCCTTGGTCTTTAAACAAACTACCCTTAGTCCAAATATAATTCCTAATTTCATATGTCGAAACACATGCTAAAATCTTTTTGGAAACATTTACATCAAAAAATTTAGATAAATAATCTGTCACCGTATCTATATATATAATTTCTGAAAAAAAATTAGATTCTAGTGACAAAACATTAAAGCACTCAAATAAATCTCCTTGAAAGTTGTTTAAAAGAATAGTATTAGTTTTTACTTGTATAATATCCAACATTTTTAACAAAGAAAAAATTGCTCGTAAATTCCTTCCTACTGAAGAAATTGCACTATCATCAACTCTGTCCTTCCCAATAAATGCAAATATAGTGTACAAAGTTTTAGAACGTAAAGAAGTAAAAATTTTAAGTAGAAGAATTATAATTGTAATTATTCTATTTAAACCTTTATTTCTAGATATCAATTTATAGATAAATTCTTCAAATTCATAATCACCTTCTGCCAACCTCTTTGTATCCTTGGATAAAGCATACTTATTATTCATCTTACACAATATCCCTAATATAACACAATGATTAATAATTTTTCTAAAAGTAGTTTTACTAACTTTCATTTTTTCAAATACTGATAGCGAGTTTAGTTCTTTCAATGTATATGACCTTTGATAGAAAATATCAATTAGATTAAAAAATTTCTCCTTGTTAGTGGGAATGTTCGATATATTAGGGACAATAAAATCTTGTTTTACAAATAACATGCTCACCACCTCCTGAATAATAGGATCCCAGTTCACTCGAAATAAATGTGGATCCTATTTCTATTATACCATTCTTACTCTCTACTTTGCAATATAGTATATTCATAAAGGTGATCAAATATTAAACATATAAATGCCCCGATAATTATTTATAAAAAATTTACATCTTATTAAACCTAATAAATTCTCTAAGCCAGCCCAATTACATCTTACATTTCCACCATATGCGTTGTTTCTGGAGCGTTAGCGGAAGAAATGACGCATACGGCGGAAATGTAAGGCGAAGTCTGTGTTAAAACCAAGTAATTTAAATTATATCAAAGAGATTATTAAATTCACTTATTGAATGAATCTTTGTCTTAATTTAAAAGCCTTAAAAATAATTTCGCCTTCTTTAGTGTACCTGCATCCTCTGTTATAAAACACTTAGCCTTATGAGCATAAAGTACATGTTTTGAATCTCGTGCAATATTACTTAACCTATTTTTTTTATTTATCTTTTCTTTAGTGAAAAAGTCTAATAAAACATATGCCTCTGTTAATTTTTGGGCTCATATTGCACTGGATTAAATGTACCATCATCTCTATTTTTTAGAAGTTTGGCCCAGGTATCGCGCATATTAACGATCCTATTAAACACAAGTTTGTCTTCAGTTGAATCTTCAGAATCAACACAAAAATAAGCCTGTCGTAAGAATTGGAAACTGCCGAACCAAAAACTGTTGTCTTACCACAACCATTAAGTCCTATTATTGCAGTAACTAGAAAATCGAAATTAACTACTTGCTTTTTAAATCCTCTGATATTTACCATTTCCAATGCATTCAAATACTTACCATAATTGCGATTACTGACTTTCTCAAATAATTCCTGAATTTCACTGTCTCTTATTTCACTCATTCAAATAAAAACGTTAAAAATCCTACATAATGGACTTTTAACGCTCTATTATAATCAAGATTCATCACTATTTATTTTTAGAAAATCAGAAAGCTCTTTTCATAGCTGATTCCATACTTCTTCTAATGGTTTAACTAATTTCTCCATCTCTCCCCAACTCAAGAAAAATGAATATGAATGTCTGTAAAAATGTCTAAAACCAAGATAATCAACTAATTTTAATTTTACTTCCTCTGAAATTACTGATTTTCTATTATCCTGCTCACCTGACATTTGTAATAGTAAATTTCTATGCCAATGATTATTATTTGGCATAGAACCATCTACTTTTTTGGCTATTTGCATAAAAATATTTTCCACTCCATTGTAAAATGAATGCAAAACTGAAGCTAAAGCTGTCAGTTCAATCAAATCAGGTTCACATTCTTTACATTTCTCCAGCAATTAATTATATGCTTCAAACAACTGATCAATTTGCCTTATTTCGAATAATACTGCGATTTCATTTTATCACGCGACATGAATCAACCCACCTTCACTAATTAAATATTCTGCAAATGGATCTTTTCCGTCGAGATTTATCAGATCTACTTTATGATTTAACTCAAGCAATAGTTTTCCTAATACATGAAAAAATCTATCTCGCGGACATCCTTTAACTGCCAAATCTATATCTGAATCTTCTCTGAATTCTCCTTCAGCTAATGATCCAAAAAGATAAATTTCTGTACATCCTTCACCTCTGAGAATTTCAATTGCTAACTTTATATCCTGTTATATCTTTCTGGAATTCGACTCAAAATATCTCTCATGTCTCCTCCCCCTTCTAGTAATAATAGAATCCTTATTATTTATTTTACCACATATTATCATTATATCACATGGTTATTTTATTTTTTTATTATTTTTAAAGATATTGCTTCAAACGTTTACTGAAAACCTGACTCTAGTATATCTCTTGTTCTCCGAAGTAATCTCCCACAACCTACATTTACTCTTTTTATGAAAAATCTTTTAACAAACATAAATTTATTATCTGTGATCATATAACATCCTAAATATGTATAAACATTCTTCAAACTGATGGAATTCTAGTTTGACAAAAAAATCACCTCTATAATTTAAATTATAGAGGTGTATTACCTTTTTGTTTTTTATTAACAATTTCTTCGATTATGGGTGGAATAGGCAATTTAGCGGTCTTTGCATTTTCAACAAATCCTTTGACTTCACCCCAGATTAACCAACACATAAGTGCTGCGAAAAAGGAACCTTCAGGAAATCCATTAATAGTAATAATATAACTTAAAGCATTTCCTCCAGCTAACAATAAATACGGCCAAAAAAATAATTGGATACTACGTTGAAAATTAATA
This sequence comes from Halanaerobiales bacterium, assembly GCA_030627905.1. GTDB lineage: Bacteria > Bacillota > Halanaerobiia > DY22613 > DY22613 > JAGMES01. The sequence goes on along the minus strand of DAOVRZ010000129.1, from coordinate 4,905 downwards.
TAATCATCTTGATTCCTAAAATGATTAGCCATATGTCGAGTTATAAAGTGTAAAATAGTCATCACAAAGAAAGTCCAATGTAAAATTGAAAAGGTTCCAAAAATTAAAGTAAAAATTGTTCCAAGCAATGAATAAAATAATTTAGGTGTCCTCACTTCAATAAATGTTTCCCAAGCATGTTTCACTTCATTAACTTGAATAATTGGAAAACCTCCAAAAAAACTCATTATTGCATCCCCAACCTTTTTATTTGGTTGGTTTAGTGTATGCGTTTTAATTTTAGAATATGTATGTCTCTTAGTATAATTACCAGATATTTCTTCATAGGTTAAATCCATATATGTTGCAGTTGTTTCTAATACACTTAGACATCCTTTATGGAGTTTTTGTTTTGCCTCATCATCACTTGCAAAAGCCATATTGTAAAGTGTCATAGCCTTTTTTTATAAGTTCTCAATTTCCTGTTCAAGATTTTCTGGTTCTAAAGTCGAATCTTTAGAATTGCCTAATTGGTGTAAATATATATTATAATCAAAAGTATTATGCTTTTTAGCACTATTATTCACTGCGACTCACCTCATTTGACAAATAAAAACTTCCAATGCGTGTATTTAAGAATGATGTCATTTTTATCTGTAGTTGACCTGCCTGCTGGTTGATCAAATCAGTTAACTCATCAATAGTATGAAATTTTTCGGAAAAATCAGTAGAAATTGAAGCAAAACCTTTTTCATCTTCATTTTTAAAAGAATACCTTATTCTATTTTCTTTTTCACGAATAGAAAAAGATAAACTAATATTATATACATCTTCATTCTCTACAAACTCATTACAATTTAAATAAAATTGAAATATATCTTCATTATTTTCAAATTTTAGAAAATCAACTGCTTCAACTCCCTCCAAAATTTGAATATTTATACCTGTCAAATTATTTAGCTGTTCAACAAATTCAACAGTCGTTTCTATGGCAGATTGTTCTTTTAAAGAAAAAGCCGCAACCATAAGAGAATCTTTAGATATAATACAAGTCAGAATTGGAAACCCTTCTTGGAACACAATTCTTTCATTACTTATTTCAACTTTCTCGAAATCATATTTTTTTTTAATCTTTGTAAAATGACTATCCTCTAATTTTTCGAAGATATCAGAATTCAACGCGAAATTTGTTCTCATAATAACTGGGATAAATTTTTTTAGCATATATATCCACCCCTTGCATTTTTTCTAATTACCACTATCATTATATTTCGTTGACAATTGTCGATTACCTTCTTTTTCTTAAAAATTATCTAAAATTTTAATTTAATTTTTCCTACAATTGGCTATTTCGCAGAACAACATCCTGGATATTTGAAGTTTTGTCGTAGAGGGAGTGGAGACAATATTTGGGTGGAGGCGATAGCCGGAACCACATATTCGATGTTCTGCGAAGTTCCCTCATTAAAACACCAGACCTTCTCTTTAGAAAACTTTCATTATATCAAGCTTATCTTTATAATAATTTTAATTGATTACTTCATTTGTGTTAGGCTACACACCAGTAGCGTTTCAAAGATAAACTATTCCATTATGAAAAAATCTCATTATTCGCCAGGTAATTTTGCTACCCACTGTTGAATGATCTTACACATGCATTCAGCGAAAAAAATATTAAACTTTCGTTTACGTGAACAAATCTCATTATTAGAAACATCGAGATACTCGCATCTTTTTGCCAGTTGAAGAAAATTGACTGGTAACTTTTCAATAAATTTAATGTATGCTAGTACACCATGACCATCGCTCTTCATAGGTCTGTCGTACCATGGATCTTTCGTTCCCTGACAAGAATAACATGTTTTTAGTCCTAAACTGTTAAGTTTATCGATAATATCTACAAGTTCATCGTCAATACCATTCTGCCGTTCTTCTTTTATTTCGTTTTTTACATTAAACTGTTTACTATAGTCTCTATTCATACAGAATTTCTTAATGAAATTACGATAGTGCTTATAGTTAAAATCATCAATAAGAAATCGCCTATAGTACTCATCAACCACCTGATTATTAGAGTTAAATATTTTGACATTACACGTATAGCATCCTTCGTCGTTATTAGAGTGAAAGTCATCCGTGAAGGCAAATAAAGTGAATATAGCCCGTTTGTCATCTTCTAATTTCCGTCTAGTTTTTTCTTCCAATACCAGGCCCATTAAGATTACCTCCTTGAAAATAGTACCTAGAAATCAAAAACAAGCTAGCAACTAAAATGGTGTTGATAATCACTAGGAGGTTCATCTAGTTCAACATTGAACACTCCTCATGAAACTAGCACTTAAACAATAGCCAACTATCCTAAATTCCAACTATATTGTTGTAGAAATGGGACTAGCTAAAAAGATAATAATAATGCTATGTTTCCAAAAGTGGAGAGATGAATAAATAAATTTTCACCTACTTGATTATTTTTCTTTAATGATAGGTTTTTGTTGCTTGTTTTTCGCTCTTGCACAATTTCGCTTAACAACTCATACAAATCCTTAACTTCACCCAATCCTGTGACCTATTTATCTGATAAATTTTACACATACACATATTTTCGACAACAATTAAATATTACCTTTAAAACCAACTTATTAATATTCAGTTAATATATTTTTCATACCCGAAACCCCCTAAAGAATCTCATTCCCTCATAAAAAAAAAGCAGATCACTTTTTAAGCAATCTGCTTTCACTACTATCTATTTATTCTCTTGTTTTTTTTGAAGTTTGGCCCAAGTATCGCGCATATTAACGATCCTATTAAACACAAGTTTGTCTTCAGTTGAATCTTCAGAATCAACACAAAAATAAGCCTGTCGTAAGAATTGAAAACGATCTCCTGATTTAGCGTCTTTTAAACTTGGTTCAACCATACATAACGTTAATCTCTCCAAAGAGTCTGGATTCAATTTTGATTTAAAATCAAAATCCTCTACACCCTCTTCTTCATTATCTTCAAGAATCAGATGATCATATAAACGTACTTCAGCTTTAACTGCATGTTCAGCAGAAACCCAATGGATAGTTCCCTTTACTTTTTTAGTGCTTTGTCCACTTCCGCTCTTTGTTTCAGGATCATAGATACAATGAACTTCAATGATTTCACCAGTTTCTTCATCTTTTACAACACTCTCGCATTTGATAATATAAGCATGCTTTAAGCGTACTTCCTTACCTGGAGTAAGGCGATGAAACTTTCTCGGTGGATTTTCTGCAAAGTCCATTTCTTCAATATATAATACCTTGGAAAATGGCATCTTACGTGTTCCCATCTCTGGTGCTTTAGGATGATTCTCAGCTTCCAACTCTTCAACCTGATCTTCAGGATAGTTATCAATGATCACCTTTAAAGGGCGTAAAACAGCCATTGCACGAGGTGCTTTCATATTTAAATCTTCTCTAATGCAGTGTTCAAGGAATGCTACATCAACTACACTATTGCTTTTTGCGACACCAATTCTATCGCAGAAGTCACGAATCGCTTCAGAAGTATAACCACGTCTGCGCAAACCAGAAATAGTTGGCATCCTTGGGTCATCCCAGCTATCAACATAGCCTTCTTCTACTAATTGGCGAAGTTTTCTTTTACTCATTATAGTATTAGTAATATTAAGTCGTGCAAATTCGATCTGTTGTGGCTTATATTCTAAATCAAGGGTATTGATTAACCAATCATATAATGGACGATGATCTTCAAACTCTAGAGTACAGATTGAATGGGTAACTTTTTCAAGAGAATCCGAAAGAGGATGCGCAAAATCATACATCGGATAAATACTCCATTCATCACCTGTACGATGATGTGTTGATCTTAAAATACGGTAGATGATTGGGTCTCTTAAATTAATATTTGGAGAAGCCATATCTATTTTTGCTCTAAGAACTTTTGAGCCATCGTCAAACTCACCATTTTTCATCTGCTCAAATAAATCCAGATTCTCTTCTATCGAACGACTACGATATGGGCTTTCTTTACCAGGTTCAGTTAAGGTACCTCGGTATTCTCTGATCTCTTCAGGGGTTAAATCACAAACATAGGCTTTGCCCATCTTGATTAACTGAATCGCATATTCGTACAATTTTTGAAAATAATCTGATGCATAATACATCCGATCATCCCAATCAAAACCTAACCATTGAACATCTCTCTGGATTGATTCTACATACTCAACCTCTTCTTTGCTCGGGTTAGTATCATCAAATCTTAAGTTGCAAAGTCCCTTATAATCACGAGCAATACCAAAATTTAGGCAGATAGACTTAGCGTGTCCTATATGCAAATAGCCATTTGGTTCTGGTGGAAATCGTGTATGAACCCGGCTATCATTTTTGTTTATTTTTAAATCTTCATCAATAATATTTCTAATAAAATTAGAAGATACTGAAGTATTATTACTTGTCATTATCTTGTCCTCCTCATCAGAAATCTTTATTTCAACATCCTTCATTGTTTCGGCATTATCCCTTATATTTCCTTCCTCTTTAAATTAAATTTTTCTCCTCATCCTTTAGATTTATACATATTTAAGTTTGAGTAAGCCAGTAAAATCTTTAAATGTTGCTTTTTAACGTTTTATAAGAAGAAATATCAATCTTACAGTTAAAGCTGAACATCGGGGCTTCAGTAGGGGATTCTACCCCCACTGAAGATTAAAAACAATTCCCCCCACTTATAGAAGTGGGGGTCTTAACTCAAAAGATAAAAGGTTTCAAATATATAAAAATATTTCTGAAGATAGAGTAGGGTAACCATTTACATGGCTACCCCCTCATCAAACCGCACGTGCCCTATTAAGGCATACGGCTTACCAATGTGTTTGATTTGAATTTAATACGTTGCAAGTCTTTGTGCATAGTTCATTTTACGGACACGTTCAGG
>DAOVRZ010000010.1:0-78878 GCA_030627905.1 Halanaerobiales bacterium | reverse complement strand
GATGAATTAGCAGGATTTAAGCATAGAGATTTAGTTAAATACACTAAAAGAAATGGGGATGCCTATATAGGTTATATTACTGCTATGTATCCAAAAAGAAATTGTGTTAATATAACTACTTTGGATGGCAAATCTTTAAAAAGATATGGGATTAAAAGATTAAAATTACTTTGGAGGTTTAGCAAAATTTATTGGTTCTAATTAGACTATATGTCTATGCTTTTATATGTTTTGAGATGGAGGTAAATTTATGAAAATTAATACACCTCGTTTTGGTGAATTAGAGTATAAAGAGGAAGATGTGTTGAATTTTCCAAAAGGAATTTTAGGTTTTGCTGAAGAGAATCAATTTATTCTATTAAACGAAGAGATTCATGCACCTTTTATGTGGCTTCAGTCTGTGAAAAATCCCAAATTGGCATTTGTTGTTTTGAATCCGTGGGAAGTATTGTCTGACTACCAAATAGAATTTAATGAGGAAGTGAGAACAAGACTTCAGATCACGGATGAAGCTCAGGTTATGACTTTAGGAATTACGATAATTCCAGAGGACCCCCGCCAAATGACTATTAATCTGAGAGCACCATTGCTAATCAATGTAGAGTCTAGATTGGGTGAACAGATTATTCATTCTGATGATCAATACGATATACGATATCCGGTATTAGGGGAGTAGCAGCAAAGGGGGGTAATTCATTGCTAATTTTAACACGAAGAAAAGATGAGAGTATTCTGATCGGAGATAACATCAAGATCAAGATTCTTGATGTTCAAAATAATAATGTAAAAATAGGTATTGAAGCACCGAAGGAATTGACTATTTTACGTGAAGAATTGGTATTGGAAGTTCAACGTGAGAATCAGAGAGCAGTACAAATTGATCTAAACATTTTAGGTGAAGCTTCAAAATTGCTCATTAAATCGAATAAAAAAGAAAAAGAGATTTAATAGATAGTATTATAGAGATATAACGAGCAAAACGGATCTTATTGGCTTTCATGATTCATTTTGCTCGTTAAAATCCCCTTAGTTGTTGTCGATATATAAATTAAGATATTTAACATCGATTAATGAATTTGAGTTAATTAAATTCATTAATGGTTGTTAAACTCATTGATGATAATCGGCCGGTCATTCAATGAGGAAACAACTTTGGCAAGGATGCCAATTCAAAAATTAAAAGGAGGCTTTACTTATGAGAATTAATCATAATATTTCTGCTTTGAATGCGTGGAAAACTTTAAGAGGTACTGATAATGCAATGAGTAAATCTTTGGAAAAATTATCTTCTGGTTTACGGATCAACCGTGCCGCTGATGATGCTGCTGGTTTAGCAATTTCTGAAAAGATGCGTGGTCAAATTAGAGGTTTAAATCAGGCAGTTCGTAATGCTCAAGATGGTATTTCATTGATTCAGACTGCTGAAGGTGCATTAAATGAGACTCATTCCATACTTCAACGGATGAGAGAGTTAGCTGTTCAAGCTTCTAATGATACTAACATTACTGCTGACCGTGAAAAGATCCAAACAGAATTGAAAGCTTTAAAAAGTGAATTAGATAGAATTGCTAGTAATACTGAATTTAATACCAAAAACTTACTTGACGGTACTTATAAAGGTAAAATTCACATTGGTGCTAACACTGGTCAGAATATTACGATCTCTGTTGGTAGTATGAACGCATCTGCATTAATGAGTACTGTTGACGGTATGAGCTGTATGTCTTATATGATTTCTGGAGCAGGTGCTTCACAGCAAACGCATGCCAATCGTTTAGTAGGATATTTAGATACTGCAATATCTAAAGTATCAACCCAGCGTGCTAAGCTTGGTGCATACCAGAATCGTCTGGAACACACTATTGCTAACTTAGACACAGCTGCTGAAAATTTAACAGCTGCAGAATCCCGTGTTAGAGACGTTGACATGGCAGCTGAGATGATGAACTTCACTAAGAGTCAGATTCTGATGCAGGCGGGTACAGCAATGATGGCACAAGCTAATCAAAAGCCACAATCTGTATTACAACTCCTTGGTTAATAAGTACAAGTTTATAAATTTCGACCGACTGATTTTCAGTCGGTCGAAATTCCTCTATTTGGACTTGCATAATGAAGAAAATCTTATTCAAATCCAAATAGAGGAAATAAGGAGGGGGTTAAATCATGAATATCAAAAATGTACAGGTTAATAGTATACTTACAAATTTGAAAAATCATGAGATGATTAAAAGTGAAAAGATTAAAGATGCAAACGAAACAGCAGAAATAAATAATGAAATTCATAAAAAGAATGATAATATAGAACAGACAAAAAACACTTTACAAGGTTCTGAGTCTAAAAAATCGATCTTAGAAATTACAAACGAACTCAATGAAATGGTAAAAACTTTTAATCGAAAACTTGAATTTTCTGTTCACGAGGATACCAATCGGGTGATGGTTAAAGTTGTAGATACAGAAACAGATGAAATAATTAGAGAGATTCCGCCTGAGGCAGTTTTGGATATAGTAGCTAAGATGCAAGATACTTTTAGTATTTTTGTTGATGTTCGCGTATAATGAAGTAGGTTTTATATTGGGAGGTGAAAGTTAATGACCATTCGTTTTGGTGGTATATCTTCAGGTCTTGATACGGCGTCTATGGTACAACAATTGATGCAACTTGAAAGTCGCCCTTTGATCCAGATTCAAAATAAAAAGACTATGGCGGGGTTAAAGCAGGAGCTATTATCTGAGGTAAGCAGTAGTCTTAGTGCATTTCAGGGAAAAGTATCTAATTTGGTTAAGGCTAGTACTTGGAATCAGTTAAAGGCAACTTCTAGTAATGAAGATGTAGTTACTATTACCAAAGATGAAGATTCTGTAATGGGCTCTTATCAATTAGAAGTTACTAAACTGGCAACAGTTACTTCTGTGCTAGGTTCTGAATTGGTTGCTGGAGTTTCGACTGCTGCTTCAACTACAAGTACAGCAGCTGTAGGAAGTAGCCGTATTGTTCAGGATACATTTGCTGCCTTTGAAGGTTCGATTAAAGATGGTACAATAACTATTAATGATGTTACTTTTACTATTGATGTAGATAATACGAAGATTGATGAGTTTATGAATCAGGTGAATAGCTCTAGTGCTGGAGTAACCATAAGTTATGATGATACTAGTGACAAATTTACCATCCAGACAAAAGATATTGGATCAGATGAAAAAATAAGTATTTCTGATAAAACTGATTTCTTTAATGCTATTAATATTGATCCTAGTATAACCTATCAAGGTAGTGGAACAGTGGACACTTCTGCAAAACTTGTGGATACTAGTATTACGGGTTTATCTGCACCAGGAGGAACTTTTTACTTCAAAATTAATGATTACTCGTTCTCTTTTGACGAAAGTATTCATAGCTTAAATAGTGTTATCGATACTGTAAATAGTTCAGGTGCAGGAGTTAGTATGATTTATGATTCCGAATTAGATAAAGTAATTATTTCTAATAAAGAAAAAGGCGATAATTATATTAATTTTGAAGATATTCAGGGAAATTTGCTTGAATCGATGGGTGTATATGTACCAGGGGATGAACCAGCAACCCAAGCTAAGCAGACATTAGGAGATGAAGCATCTTTTAAGTTAAATGGCGTAGCTATGACCAGAGATTCCAATGAATTTGAGATAAATGGTGTTACTTTTAATTTGAAAAGTGTAGGTAATTCAACAGTAAATGTTGAGAATAATACTGATGCTACGTATAATTCGATTAAAGAATTTGTAGACCAATATAATTCTACAATATCTCTTCTAAATGCACGTCTTTCAGAGGAGAAGGTTAACAATGCTACTACAGAGATATCTCTACGAAAAGGACTTCTTCGTGCTGATTCAACTATAATGGGAATTCGTAGTAAATTACGTGAAATTAATACGTCAAATGTGAATGGATTGACTAATATATATGACTCTCTTATGGAAATTGGAATAACTACATCCAGTGATGATTTTGGTAAATCTGGACTTTTAGAGATTGATGAAACTAAGTTAAAAGATGCTTTAGAAAACAATTTTGAGGGAGTTAAAAAACTATTCTTCGAAGATTTAGATGATGATGATAATGTTGATGATGGTGAAATAGGTTTAGCAGCAACTTTATATAATGAACTTGAGGGGTATGTTAGTTCTTCTACAACGAGTTATAGTGGACGTACTTATAAAGTGGGAATCTTACCGATGCGAATTGATTCTATGGAACAACTTATTTCAGAGTATGATGATCAGATTGAAGATTTTGAAGATAGATTGGTACAAATTGAGGAACGATATTGGCGGCAGTTTAATGCCATGGAACAGGCTCTATCTCGAATTCAAAACCAGGGAAATTGGCTTTCTAGTCAATTAGCCACTTTGCCAACGATTTCAAATGGGTGATTTTTAAAAAAAATCACCCATTTTTTCCCATTAAACAACATTATAGAATTATGGAGGCTTAAAAATGAAAGTATATATAAATGGTGAATTATATGAAGCGATTCAATCAGCAGATAGATTAAGTGAAATTGTAGAGGATTTACGTATTGAATGTAAAAAAGAGAATAAAGTTTTGCAGATTATGATCGACGGAAAATTTGTAGATACTATACTTCCTGGTCAACTAGAGGTAGGGGTTGGGAAAGTAGAAATTGAGAAAAAAACACCGTTGGAATTAGTCATTGAAGGATTGATAGAAAGCATAAATTATCTACCAGTATTAGGAGAAGGATTAAATGAATCTACTAATCATTTTCGAGAAGGGAATATTAGTAAGGGAATTATAATATTTGAACAAAGTATTGATGGATTGAATTGGTTGAATCACTTACTAACAGGAGTGAAAGTATATATAGTATCTGATGAGCGATTTAATATTAGGTGTAATAACTACCAGGAAGATGTTGAAGGATTTTCACAAATTATTAAAGAATTATTATTAGCATGGGAGAATGAGGACTATGTTTTAATTGCCGATTTAGTTGAATATGAATTGATCCCAAATTTGGATAAGTGTCATAATTTTTTTGTGGAAATTTTAGATCAATTGGCAGGTGTATGAAAATAATGAGTAGTTTTTTTTTGATTGAAACTCGTGAAGGAACCCTATCTTTAGGATATCGAGAAAATGGGTGTGAGGTTAGCCTTCATAGTACCTATGCGCCTTCACGTGAAGCTGTACAGTTTATTGACTCACGTAAAGATAAAATTTCTGAAGCCAAGGTTATTTTGGTGTATGGTTTAGGAATGGGTTATCATTTAAAAGAATTACAGAAACATTTAGCACCAGATACAAAAGTGTATGTTCTGGAGATGAATCCTGAAGTTGTACAATATACTGATCATGTATTTTTAATTTCAGAATATAGAAAAAAGGGATTTGTTTTTTTCATATCTGATGTTTTAATGGAAGTTCAATCTTTTTTTTCAAAAGTCATTTCTGAATGTGATATGGAAGATTTTTTTCTGTTAATCCATAAACCGTCTTTAAAAGTTATTCCTAAAAATTGTAATCCTATTCGACATATGCTTGAAGACTGGGAATTAAAAAGAGAAACTTTTGAACGTTATGGTAAAATAATGGAAATAAATTTTGAGGAAAATATACTTAAAATGAGTGATTATTTTTGTTTAGAATCCTTCAAGAATAGCTACAAAGAAAAGCCAATTATCATTGTATCTGCAGGACCTTCATTAAATTTAAATAAACATTTTTTGCCAGAACTAAAAAATAAAGCACTCGTTATTGCTGTTGGGAGCGTAGTGAAACCACTTATTGATATGGGATTTATTCCTGATTGTATGATTATTACAGACCCTCATCCAGTTACATGTAGACAGGTCGAAGGGCTTGACTTGAAGATTCCTCTATTTTTCTTTCCGACTATTCAACCTAAGATTGTTCAAAATTATAAAGGGCCAAAAGTTATATTATTTCAAAAAGGGTTTGAAAAAAGTGAGATTTTAGCTTTAAAAAACGATTGTTCAATTATTGAAACAGGTGGTTCAGTGGCTACTACAGCTCTAGAGTTATCAATTTTCTTGGGTGGGAATCCGATTATTTTTGTTGGGCAAGACTTGGCGTTTACTAATGGTAAATCTCATGCTGAAGGTGCTACATCACATAAATTTGTGCCTAACCTCAATAACCGCAGGGTTAAGGGAGTTAATGGGAATTTGATTCCTACTAGTAAGGCTTTTTCTATATATCTAAAATGGATTGAAAATAAGATTCGTCAGAATCTTTATATACAGTTTATTGATGCAACAGAGGGAGGAGCATATATTGAGGGAACAGAACTCTTCTCTTTAGAGGAAATTACTAATAAATTAGATACTGAAATCCCGGTGGATTCTCTATTAGATAAATTACTGAATAAAGAAACGGAGGCTTAATATGAGTTATTTAGAGAAAAATTTAGAGCATTTAAAACGATTTAATAGTAGATTATATGACCGGGTTTCTGAATGGCTTTCTGAAGGGGATTTAGAAGGTAGATTTTCTGTAGTTCAGGGGAAAAACGGTGAACCTAGTCTAAAATGTTTGGATGGAGAAAAATCTAAATTTATAACAAGTGCTTATAATCCTTCTAGAGAAAGCGAACAATGGGCAGAAAAAGTAGAGGATACAAAAAATTATGTTATATACGGTTTTGGTCTTGGTTATCATCTGGCTGCCTTAGCTGAAAAAGATGAGATTAAAAGAATTTTTGTTATTGAACCTAATAATGAGGTTTTTTGTTTAGCACTTAAACATCAAGACTTAGAGTGGTTATTTACTAATTCTGTTTTTCAATTATTTATTGCTGAAGAAGAAAGTACAATAAAACTAGGGCTTCAATTGCTGGTTCATAATGTTTATAATGAATTTGAATTTATTCCTTTTAACAACTATAGTAATATTTCGAGAGAAAATTATTCTAAAATTGAAAAAGTATTAAATGAAATAGTAGGTGCTTATATCCTAGAAGTTAATACGTTTGCTTTTTTTGGAAAAAAATGGACTAATAATTTTTTTGAAAATTTATATCCGACATTAACCAATCCTGGAATTAAGGGATTATTTGATAAATTTGAAAATGTACCGACAGTTATCATCTCTGCTGGCCCATCTTTAAATAAAAATATTCATTTACTTAAAGAATTAGAGGGAAGAGCAATGTTGCTATGTGTTGGAACCTCTTATAAAGCACTCGAAAAACATGGAATTAGACCAGATTTGATTGTTTCTTTTGATGGATCCTATAAAAATTATGAAATTTTTGAAGGTTTGAATATTACTGATATACCTCTAGTTTATGATCCGACTATTCATTATAAAATTATCCAGGAACATAAGGGACCATTGATTCCTGCGAATGTGACTAGTAATTTTTTGGGTTGGTTTGAGGAACAATTAGACCTGTCTGTTGGAAATATTTTAGTAGGAGCGTCTATCGCTAATGTAACATTTGATATTGCTCGCAAAATTGGGGGAAATCCGATTATTTTTGTTGGTCAGGATTTAGCCTATACAGATGGACAAACCCACGCTAAAGGAACGATTTATGAGAAAGAGCGTGTTAAAGAAAGTGGAACTCTTATGGAGAGTTTTGTTGAGGATATTCATGGAAATCAGGTTTTAAGTAATAGAAGTTTTAAGATTTTTCTTCAATGGTTTGAAAATCAAATTGAGAAAACAAAAGACCGTATTTTTATTGATGCTACTGAAGGTGGGGCAAAAATTCATGGTACAGAAATTATGCCTTTGGCTGAAGTTATCGAAAAATATTGTCATAAAGAATATCCTATTACTGAAGTAATTAATGAGTTTTTAGTAAAAGAAGAACCATGTGAAAAGGAAAGAATAGAACAAACACTTCAGGTCTTAAAAATAATCATAGAAGACTTACAGCAATTTAATAAGAGAGCAAAAAAAGGTTTGAAATATGTGGATGAGTTACAGATTTTATTTAAGAGACCTGAGGCAAATCATAAGAAGATTCAAAAGATTCTTCGCAGTTTAGATAAAATAGATAAAAAGATTGTAACTTATGAAGATGGAAAAATATTTCTACAAATTATTTTTCAACCATTGGTAATACCTTTGTTGAATGGGCCAGATTCTAAACCTATGCCAGATGAGACGGAAGAGGAATCTTTTGTGAGAATTATTCGCTTTAATCGTAATCTTTATGATGGTTTGAATGAAATATCAAAAATAGTTTTAGAATTAGTTGAAAAAGCTAATAAAACTTTTACAGATAATTTACATCGCCTTTTACAAGGAGGGGTTGAGTCATGTTAAATAACCCATATCAAACATATCAAAAAACTCAAGTACAGACAGCTAGTCAGGGTCAACTTATACTTATGCTATTTGACGGAGCTATTAAGTTTAGCAAAGCTGCGATGCAATTTTTAGAAGAAAAAAACTATGAAAAAGTGAACACATATATTACAAGAGCTCAAGCGATTATTAATGAATTAATGATCACATTAGATCAGGATGCTGGAGGAGAAATTGCTCAAAACCTTTATAAACTTTATGATTATATGTACCATAGATTAATTACAGCAAATATTAAAAAAGACAGTAAAATTTTAGAAGAAGTTTTGGCTATGATGGTTGATTTTCGCCAACTTTGGGAAGAAACTATAAAGGCTGATAGAAAAGGAAAGCGCATGACAGTTCAAAATCAAGTACAGAAATAACAAATAATCTCTTAAGAAAGGGATGTCATTTATGGATTTATCCCAATATAGATATTATTTAGAACAAAAACTCGCTCTTTGTGAAAGACTTTTAGAAGTTACTAATGAGATGTCCGATATAGTGAACTTAGGCAGATGGCTTGAGATCGAAGAAAGTATGAAATTGCGTGAAAGTATTATTAAAGAGATAAATCATGTGGATTCTGTTTATTTGCATAAGTGCAATTTAGAGCAGGCAATGTCTACAGAATATAGAGATGACATTCTTAGTATAAGGTTAATTTTAGAGCAGATTCAAGAAATGGATGAAAAATTGGTTGAGATAATTCCATTTGCACAAGAAAATCTATCAAAAGAGTACAATCAGGCCAAAGCAGCTCGAAAGATTCGTACTGCTTATGAAGGCGGGCAAAGACAACAAGGATATTATTTAAATAAGCAGAGGTAGAGAATCAGGGGGCGATAAAATGACCTTAAAAAATAAAAAAGCTGTGGTGACAGGAGCAGCAGGTTTTATTGGCTCACATTTGACAGAAAGATTGGTTGAATTGGGCTACGATGTTCGGGTTCTTGTTCGCTATAATTCAAAGAATACCTGGGGTTGGCTTGAAACATCTCCAGTTAAAGATCAAATTGAGGTTCATACAGGTGATATTAGAGACTTTGATTCTGTATTTAATTTATTACAGGGAGTCGATGTTGTATTTCATTTAGCTGCTTTAATTGGAATTCCTTATTCTTATGTATCTCCTTTAGCTTATATCAAAACAAATGTTGAAGGTACGTATAATGTACTTCAAGCTGCCAAACAACTAAACATAGAGAGAGTAATTGTTACATCGACAAGTGAAACCTATGGGTCTGCTCAATATGTTCCTATTGATGAAAAACACCCTTTAGTAGGACAATCTCCATATTCAGCAAGTAAAATTGCTGCTGACCAATTGGCAATTAGTTATTTTAATAGTTTTAATTTACCTGTAACGATTGCTCGACCATTTAATACATATGGTCCAAGACAATCAGCGAGAGCAATTATTCCAACAGTGATAACTCAAATTTTAGCTGGAAAAAAGAAAATTCAACTGGGTAATTTATTCCCCACAAGAGATTTTAACTATGTCAAGGATACAGTTGAGGGTTTTATCAAACTTGCTGAAAATAATGATACTTTAGGTGAAGTGATAAATATTGGTTCTAATTATGAAATAAGCATGCAAGAAACAATTGACTTGATAGTGGAATTGATTGGGGAAGAGATTGAAGTAATTTCAGACAAACAACGAATCAGACCTGAAAAGAGTGAAGTAGATCGTTTGTGGTGTGATAATACAAAAATTTTAGAATTGACAGATTGGCGTCCTCAATACAGTATTCGAGATGGTTTAATGGAAACAATTGATTGGTTAAGAGCGAATCTAAAAATATATAAACCAGATATTTATAATGTCTGAGGGAGGGTGTAAATTATGAGAATTCCTCTCTGTGAGCCATATATGAAAGGGAATGAATGGAGTTATATTAAAGACTGTTTAGATACCAATTGGGTTTCATCAAAAGGTAAATATGTAAATCAGTTTGAGGAAATGGTAAGTGAGTATGTAGGTGTAAAGTATGGAGTAGCAGTTGCTAGTGGAACAGCTGCACTCCATACTGCTTTAATGGTGTTAGGAGTAGGGGCGGGTGATAAAGTACTAGTACCTTCTTTAACGTTTATTGCTTCAGTTAATCCGATCTCTTATTGTGGAGCTGAACCTGTCTTTATTGATTCTGAAAAAAATACCTTTAATATGGATCCCTATAAAACAATTGAAAAAATTGAAGAGATGGTTCATAAGGGTGATAAGCCTAAAGCAGTGATTGTTGTACATTTATATGGTCATCCTGCTGATATTGAACCAATAGCAGAGGTATGTAAAAAATATGATATTAAATTAATTGAAGATGCTACAGAAGGTTTGGGATCAAAATATAAAGGGAAAATGGTAGGATCGTTAGGTGATATTGCATGTTTTTCATTTAACGGTAATAAATTAATCACCACAGGTGGAGGCGGAATGTTAGCTACTAATAATCAGGACTGGGCAGATCAAGCCCGTTATCTAACACAACAAGCTAAAGATGATTCAATAAACTTTATTCACTATAATATTGGATATAACTATAGAATGACAAATATTCAGGCTGCTTTAGGTGTAGCACAATTTGAGAATATTGAAGAGTATATTGAAAGTAAAAGAAAGACAGCAAAAATCTATCAAGAACTTCTATGTGATATTCCAGGAATTACCGCAAATCCCGAGATGGAATGGGCTACTAATTGTTTCTGGTTATATTCTGTTTTAGTGGATGAAGATGAATTTGGGATAAGTTCTAAGAGGTTAATGGAGAAATTAAACGAAAAAGGGATTATGACCAGGCCATTTTTTATGCCAATTCATCATATGCCAATGTTCAAAAACTGTGATGCAGATGTTCAAGTTGCTGACTGGCTAAGAGATCGGGGATTAAACCTTCCGTGCACTGTAGGAATTTCTTCAGAAGAGATTCAGCGGGTTGTGGATTCTATTCTTGAAATCAGGGAGGAAAGCTGATATGTCGTCAAATTTTTTGGCTTTAGTATTAGCAAGGGGTGGCTCAAAAGGGGTACCTAGAAAAAATATAAGAAATTTAGATGGTAAACCATTATTGGCTTATACGAGTGAAGAGGCTAAGAAGTCAAACTATATAGATCGGGTAATTCTTTCAACAGAAGATGAAGAGATTGCTAGTGTAGGTAGAGAATATGGTGTGGAAGTTCCGTTTATGCGCCCTGATGAGTTAGCAACAGATGAAGCCTCCAGTATTGAAGTAATTAAGCATGCTTTAAATTGGTTGAAGATGAACGAAAACTATTGGTCTAAGTATACAGTCTTGTTGCAACCAACATCACCATTAAGAACGGTGGAAGATATTGATGGCGCAATTGAAAGATTATTACATTCTGACGGAGATTCATTAGTTAGTTTGTGTGAAACAGATAAACACCCATTTTGGTTAAAAAGGATTGAGAATGACCAGATTGTGCCCTACACTGAGGAAGGTTTGCATATAGTACGGCGTCAGGATTTGCCTAAAGTATACTCTTTAAATGGAGCTATATATATTGCAGAAAGTACATTATTACTGAAACATAGTTCTTTTTATGTAGGCAATACTATTCCTTATCTTATGCCAAAAGATAGATCAATTGATATTGATGATAGGATTGATTGGGCAGTAGCAGAAACCTTAATAAAGGAGAGAGGCTAGATGGTAAATAGATATTTTGATGAAAACGATTCTGTTTTTATTATTGCAGAAGCAGGAGTAAATCATAATGGTGATATCAATATTGCTAAAAAATTAATTGATGTTGCTTCTGATGCTGGTGCAGATGCAATTAAATTTCAAACATTTAAGGCTGAAAAGCTTGTTTCAAAAAGTGCTCGAAAAGCAGATTATCAATTAAAAAATACAGAGGGTGCAGAAACCCAATATCAAATGATTAAAAAATTAGAATTAGATAAAGCTACTCATTTAGAATTGATCGATTACTGTAAAGAAAAGAATATTATGTTTTTATCAAGTCCCTTTGATTTTGAAAGTTGTGATTTATTAAATGAATTAGGTATATCTTTTTATAAAATTCCATCAGGTGAGATTACAAATTTACCTTTTATAAGACATATTGCTGAAAAACAAAAGCCAGTCATTTTGTCAACTGGGATGGCAAATATAGCAGAAATTTATGAAGCTTTAGAGACAATTTATTCTACTGGAAATAAAGATATAGTAATTCTCCATTGTGTAACTGAATATCCGACTCCAATAGAAGATGTTAATCTAAAGGCAATGTTAACTATCAGAGATACGTTTAAAGTTCCTGTTGGATATTCTGATCATACATTAGGATTGGAAATGCCTCTTGCTGCGGTGGCCTTAGGTGCTAAGGTAATAGAGAAACATTTTACTTTGGATAAGTCAATGGAGGGGCCTGATCATAAAGCTTCTTTAGAGCCAGATGAATTAAAATTATTGGTACAAGGTATTCGAAATGTGGAAATAGGGTTAGGTGATGGAATCAAAAGGCCTGCTAAATCTGAATTAAAAAATATTCCTATCGCTAGAAGAAGTATTGTAGCTTCCAGAGATCTAAAAAAAGGACAGACTTTACATCGAGATGATTTAGAGATAAAAAGGCCAGGTGATGGTATTGAACCAAAGTTTATTGATGCCTTACTGGGTTTTAAAATAAACAAAGATATTAAAGAGGATGAAGTATTGAATTGGGAGGATGTAAAAGGTGGGTTATGGTAAAAGAAAAATTTGTGTAGTTACAGGTACTAGAGCAGATTATGGACATCTTTATTGGGTATTAAAAGAAATTCAGGATGATCAGGACTTAGAACTACAGATTCTTGTTACGGGAATGCATTTATCCTCCGAATTCGGTCTAACATATCAGCAGATTGAGAATGATGGTTTCAAAATAACTAAAAAAGTGGAAATGTTAATGTCATCTGATACGGAGATTGGAATTTCAAAATCCATTGGGTTAGGGTGTATAAGTTTTTCAGAAGTTTTTGATGACATTAAACCAGATATTATTGTTGTTTTGGGAGATCGATATGAAATTCTAGCAGTCTCAATAGCAGCGATGGTTGCCCGAATTCCTATAGTCCATATTCATGGTGGGGAGTTGACAGAAGGGGTTATAGATAATCAAATTCGTCATGCGATTACAAAGTTAGCCTCAATTCATTTTCCAGTTACCAAAGAATATGCTAACCGGATTATTCAAATGGGAGAAAATCCAAAAATGGTTTTTAATCATGGTGCTCCTGGGTTAGACAATATTTATAAGCTTAATTTGCTTTCAAAAGAACAATTAGAAATGTCTCTTAACTTCAAATTTGGAGATATGACAGCAATTTTTACTTACCATCCTGTTACTTTGGAGTCGAATACTGCAGAAGAACAGATTGAGACGATATTAAATGTTCTTGAAAAGTTTGACTTTAAGATTATCTTTACAAAAGCCAACTCTGATACTTATGGTCGAATTATCAATCAGAAAATTGAACAGTTTGTTGATAACAATAGTGAACGTGCATTGTTTGTAAGTAGTCTTGGTCAATTGAGGTATTTATCTGCATTAAAACATGCTGACATCATGATAGGTAATTCGTCAAGTGGGATTATAGAGGGCCCGAGTTTTAAAATTCCAATCATAAACATCGGTGATAGACAAAAAGGGCGAATAAGAGCTGAAAGCGTTATTGATGTAGGAAACAGTTTTGATGAGATTTTGGAGGGAATTAAGAAAGGCTTATCGCCTGATTTTAAGGCTAAGCTAAGTGATTGTATGAATCCTTACGAACTACAAGGTGCAGGGAATATTGCTTATAAGATAAAAGAAACTTTAAAGAACATTGATATAAATCAAGATTTACTCAAAAAGTCTTTTTTTGACTTTGATGTTCAAGTTTAAAGTCGTAATAATAACGTAGTTATTATTTCTTAAGTTTAACGACTTCAGAAGGAGATTTTGCCTCTTCAAGAAGTGGTCTCCCACTGAAGTTTTGAAATTATTCTAATACTTCTACCCCCATCTATAGAGGAGGGGGACTTCGCCTTCTGAAATGTCGTTAAATTACTAAAATATCTTTCTGGCGGTGAAAGAGATGGAAAAAGTGGTTTTTATCGGAGCCGGAGGACATTGTAAAAATATATTATCATTTTTTCAATTTAACAAAGATTATATTGTGTATGGTGTTACAGATCCCAATAGTAGTGAGAGCCATATATTTAATATACCAATTTTAGGATCTGATGAATTATTAAACAGCTTATTTCAAGACATAAAGATAAAGAAGGCTTTTGTTACGGTTGGAAGTACAGGTGATAATAAGTTACGAGTTTTTCTGTTCAAAAAAGCAAAGGAGATTGGTTTTAATTTTATCAATATTTTTCATGCAAATAGTATAATAAGTCAAGATATAAAAGCTGGAGATGGTAACCTTTTTATGGCTGGAAGCATAATAAATGCAAATGTCTCTATAGGTGATAATAATATCATTAATACAGGAGTTATTGTAGAACACGATGTTACGATAGGAAATCATACACATATTGCTCCAGGTGTAGTAATTGGTGGTGGTGTTGAAATTGGAGACTTAAGTCATGCGGGAATCGGAGCAACGATCATACAGGGAGTTAAAGTTGGTAAAAATGTGCTAATTGGAGCTGGTGCAGTAGTTATAGAAGATGTAGTAGATGATAGTGTTGTTGTTGGTGTTCCTGCAAAGTGGATTAAGTCAAGAAAATGAATATAGAAACATGTAAGGGAGGTAACTGAGGTGGAAAAAAATCTTAAGAATCTCCTGGTTTCCCCAGATACTACAATTAAGGAAACAATGGCGGTTATTGATAAAGGAGTTAAGCAGATTGCATTGGTTGTAGATTCAAGCCATCGTTTATTGGGCACTGTTACAGATGGAGATATTCGAAGAGCGATTTTACGTGGGATTGATTTAGGTGGCCCAATAAGAGAAGCCATGAATAATAAATTTAAAAGTTTACCAATCGTTACTGATAGAAAAGAGATTGAGATTTTTCTTCGTCTTGGAGGGATAAGTCAGATTCCGCTGGTTGATGAAGAGGGAATTGTTCATGAACTTGTTACTTTAAATGAATTGATTAAAAAAGAAAAATTGGACAACTATATAGTTCTTATGGTTGGGGGATTAGGAAGTAGATTATATCCACTGACCGAAAACACACCTAAACCTTTGCTTAAGGTTGGGGGTAGACCAATATTAGAGACAATTATAAGGCAATTTAATTCATATGGCTTTTATAATTTTATTTTATGTGTTAATTATAAAGCAGACCAGATTATAAATTACTTTGGCGATGGAAAAAAATTCAATGTAAATATTGAATATGTAAGAGAGAGCAAGAGATTAGGAACTGCTGGAGCATTGAGTTTAATAACAAAAAAAATAAAACAACCGTTTATTGTTATGAATGGTGATCTCTTAACAAAATTAAACTTTAAGAATATGATTGACTATCATACTGAAGGTAATTATGCAATCACAATCGGATCCACTGAGTATGAATTTACTGTTCCATATGGTGTACTAGAAGTTGATGGTCAAAGGGTTGAAAATATTGTTGAAAAACCAAAACAACATTTCTTTGTTAATGGTGGTTTTTATGTTTTAAGCCCTTCCGTTATAAAAGAGATTCCATATAATGAATTTTATGATATGCCTGATTTGATTCAAAACCTTTTAGGTAAAAAGGAAAGTGTAGGTGTTTTTCCAATTAGAGAGTTTTGGTTGGATATTGGACAACCTCAAGATTATCAAAGAGCAAATGAAGAGTATTGGACTTACTTTTTAGATGAAGAGATCGCAGTTAGCCAAGAGACAGAGGAGTAACAAATATTTGGGGGTGCAAAATGAGAATATTATTAATTGTTTATGATAATGATTCATTTATTCATTGGTTTCCACAGGGTTTAGCTTACATTGCATCTGCATTACGTAATGCTGGACATGACGTTACTATTTATAATCAAGATCAATATCATTATCCGGAAGCTCATTTAGTAGAATATCTAAAAGAAAATGAGTTTGATGTAGTTGGCATTAGTGTTATTGGTGGATATTATCAATATCATAAGCTACTTAAAATTTCAGAAGCAATAAATTCAATTCCGAATCGTCCATTTTATATGATAGGTGGACATGGTCCAGTTCCTGAACCAGAATATTTCCTCAAAAAGACCAATGCAGATACAGTAATTATTGGTGAAGGAGAAATTACAGTTGTCAATTTAATGGATGCTATCGAGAATAATAAAGATTTATCTACTATAAAGGGCATTGCCTTTTTAAAGAATGGAAAACTAGTTCAAACTGAACGTCAGGAATTAATTGAAGATATTGATACAATTGCTTTTCCAGCGTGGGATTTGTTTCCAATGGATTATTATTCTTTGCTTAGAATGCCACATATTAAAAATAGTGATAGATGTATGCCGGTTTTATCTGCGAGAGGTTGCCCGTTTAAGTGTAATTTCTGTTATAGAATGGATCCAGGCATTCGACTTAGATCACCAGAAAATATTATTGAAGAGATTAGGATTCTAAAAGAAAAATATCAGATTTCTTATATCGCTTTTTCTGATGAACTTTTGATGTCATCGCCTGATCGGACAAGGTACTTGTGTGAAGAGATCATTAAGGCTGACTTAAATATTAAATGGGAATGTAATGGTAGATTGAATTTTGCGACCCCTGATGTCTTAGAGATTATGAAAAAAGCTGGATGTGTATTTATTAATTATGGCATTGAGTGTATGGATGATAAGATTCTGAGAGTCATGAATAAAAATTTAACAGTTAAACAGATTATTAAAGGAATTGAAGCAACTTTAGAAGTAGGAATCTCACCAGGTTTTAATATTATCTACGGTAACATAGGTGAAAATGCTGAGACATTACAACAGGGAGTAGATTTTCTCTTAAAATATGATGATCATTCTCAAATGAGAACTATTCGACCAGTAACCCCATATCCAGGTTCTCCATTATACTATCATGCAATTGAAAATGGTTTATTAAAAGATGTAAAAGATTTTTATGAGAATAAACATATTAATTCAGACCTATTGACAGTTAATTTTACAGAGGTTTCTGATGAAGAATTTAATAGATTACTTTTTGAAGCAAATAAGACACTAATAGAGAATTACTATAAACATCAATTAGAAAGATCAATTGGTGTGGCAGAGAAGCTTTATTTTGAGCAAAATGTAGCGTTTAGAGGTTTTAGGCAAACTTAAAGTAACTATAAAATTGCATAGAGCAAAGAGATCATTAGTTTAGTTTTGTTCTATGCTTTAATTGTGACTTTATGAGAGGTGTATAAACATGAAAGGTGTTATACTAGCTGGTGGAAAAGGAACAAGACTTTACCCATTGACTAAAATTACAAACAAACACCTATTACCAGTAGGAAAAGAGCCAATGATATTTAATCCAATTAAACAATTAATTTCTGCAAATATCAGCGATATTTTAGTTATTACAAGTAAGGAACATATGGGAGAAGTTGTTCGACTTTTAGGAAGTGGTAAAGAACTTGGGTGTGATTTTACATTTAAAGTACAAGAAGAAGCAGTGGGGATTGCAAATGCGTTAGCACTCGCAGAAAACTTTGCAGCAGGTGAACCAATTACTGTTATTCTGGGAGATAATATTACGACACATAGTATTAAACAATAACATTGTTTAATACTATGTGTCGTGAATCAATAATATATAAAGAAGATCACGCAGATTATTTAAAAGAAAAAAATATTGAGACATACTATTCGGATATATCCATATTAAGAAGAGAAAGAGTACATTCAATAGTTAAAGCAATTAAAGAGTTTAATCCAGAGGTCATTTTTACAACCAGTGAAATATCTCTTGCAAGACAGATATTAACTCCATATTATCCGATAGTATATTTATCTCAGGGTATAAGTTATTTTTCATCATTCGCTGATGTATATCTATTTAGAGATCAAGATGGAGTTAAAAAAGAGAATGAAAAATATAATTTGTTGAACATCGATCATGTACATAATTTTGAACCAGGATTTAACCCTCCTAAACCATATAAAAATGTATCACGAGAAGACTTAAATTTAACAGAGGAAGATTTCGTATTGATTACAGTAGGTAATAGATTAGATAATGATATGGATGAAAAATATATGGACTTAATTTATTCATTTTTGCTTAAAAAATCAAATGTAAAATGGTTAATAGTAGGATCAGCTAAGCTATCTTATTTAGAAAAAAATTATCAAAACTTACTTAATGACAAAATAATTAGGATTCAATATGAAGACGATTTAGCAGCACTCTATAGAATCTGTGACGTTTTTATTAACCCTGATAGGATCGGTGGAGGTTTTAGTATAGCGATCGCAATGAGTCAAAGTTTACCAGTTGTTACAATGCGTAAATCATCGGCGGGGCTTACATTTGTGGGTGATGATAGCTGTGTAGAACCTAACTTTCAAGCATATGTTAAAGTTTAGGACTCTATTTTATAAAGCCCTTCTATATTTTTTTAGATACCATTCTATCGTCTTTTTCATACCCTCTTCAAAAGTAATATTTGGTTCCCAGTTTAATTCTTTGCTAATTTTTGTTGGGTCTATAGCATATCTTCGATCATGGCCTTTTCGATCTTCAACAAATTGAATTAAATCTTCATTAATATAACTCTTTTCAGGCAAAAATTTCTGCAATGTTCTAATGATAATTTTTACAATCTCAATATTCTGTTTCTCATTATGCCCCCCAATATTATATACTTCCCCAATTTGTCCATTATGAAGAACCAGGTCAATTGCTTTGCAGTGGTCTTCGACATATAACCAATCTCTGATATTTTTTCCATCACCATAAATAGGTAAGGATTTTCCATCAAGGCAATTAGATATCATTAGAGGAATTAGCTTTTCAGGAAACTGATATGGGCCATAATTGTTAGAACATCTAGTAATATTTATTGGAAACTGGTAGGTATCAAAATAGGCTTTTACCAATAAATCTGCACTGGCTTTGCTAGCTGAATAAGGATTGTGAGGATTCAATGGAGTTAGTTCAGTAAAAAAGCCCTCATGATTTAAAGAGCCATATACTTCATCTGTGGAAATTTGTAAAAAATTTTTCCCTTTTTTGAATCCATTTTTAGATGTCCAATATTTTTTTGCTATAGTTAAAATTACTTGTACTCCCAAAACATTTGTTTTGATAAACAATTCAGAATCTTTTATGCTTCGATCTACATGGCTTTCAGCTGCAAAATTGACAATATAATCTATGTCGTAATTTTCAAATACTGATTCGAGCATTGTCTTATCGCATATATCTCCCTTGATGAAATGATAATTGGATCTGTTTTTGAATTCTTTTAAATTATTTTGATTTCCAGCATAGGTTAATTTATCAAAATTAATAATCTTAATAGAGTTTGAGTATTTATTCATCAAATATTTGATAAAGTTTGAACCGATAAATCCTGCGCCACCTGTAACTAAATAAATTTTCATTCTCGACACTCCATATAATTTTATTTTAATTATACACCTGACTTGTTGATTCGTCAAAGTAAGCAAAGTAAAATTGAGAAAATTTATAAAGGATAATATAAAAAATGATTATAGATGTAGCAGGAATATCGCGAAAAATATTAAATTTATATATAGACAGAAAGTTTAAGTTGAAAACAATATCGCTAATTAGCGAAATAATATATTCATAGGTCTATAGTCTCAATATCGGAAGCAATTTGGTGTAATAATCAGTAAATGTGAAGGAAATTAGTGTACTATGTAGAATATACAATTAAAGTAATCTCTTAGTTTGTGACTGGGAGATTTGTCTAAAATTTTCGAGAGTGATTACTTAGTATTGGACGGGCGTTCAGTTAGCCTATTTCGTTAAGGGAATAGGTTTTATGATATAAAGGGGGAGAGAATATGTGGGATAAACTAGATAATACTTTGAAAGTTTTGGGAACCGGATTGGATGGCTCTGCCCTTCGACAAAAGATTTTAGCAAATAATCTAGCGAATGTTGATACTCCTAACTTTAAAGGACAGGATGTAAAATTTTATTCACAACTTAAATCTAATATGAACGAACCATTTTCGTTGGATTCTCTATCATTAGCAAAGACTAACTCTCATCATTTAGCTGGTACTGGATATGGTTCTGATTTTAATGGAGGGTTTCAGGTTTCTCAGACCTCAGGTCAGGTGCGTGCAGATGGAAACAATGTGAATGTAGATGTAGAGATGGCAAAAATGGCCGAAAATACGATTTATTATAATACGTTAGTGAGTACAGTGGCCGCAAAATATAAAAAAATTAGTCAGGTTATTTCTAAGGGAGGTGATCGTTAATGTCCTTGTTTAATTCGTTTAATATAAGTGCATCTGCCTTAACTGCTCAAAGATTGAGGATGGACATTCACTCAAATAATATTGCAAATATTAATACTACCCGTACACCCGAAGGAGGCCCTTATAAGAGACAGATGGCAGTTTTTGCTGAACGTAAACCTAAGTTTGTTATTCCTAATTCTACAGAAGATGTTCGATCAAGAGTAGGTACTGGAGTTCATGTTGTTGAAATTAAAAGCGATATGACTTCTCCTAAATTGGTTTATAACCCAGAACATCCTGATGCAAATGAGGATGGATATGTGGCGATGCCAAATATTAATTTAGTATCAGAGATGGTAGATATGATTGAAGCTACTAGGGCATATGAGGCAAATGTTACTGCTTTGAACTCTGCAAAGAGTATGGCTATGAAGGCTTTAGAAATTGGTCGTGGCTAATAATTGATGAAGGTAAAAAAGGAGGTTTTCTAGATGCGAGTACATAACATACAGCCGAATATTGCAATTACAGGTTCGGAGAAAGTGAATAAAAATACAGGTACAGGATTTGCTGATTTACTTAAGCAGGCTGTTCAGGAAGTAAATAATTCCCAAATTAATGCAGATGTGATTGCTGAAAAATTTGCTATTGGAGAAATTGATAACATTCATCAGGTTACTATTGCTACTGAACAGGCGAAACTTGCTATGGATCTTACTTTGGCCATTCGCAACAAGGTTGTAGATGCATATAAAGAAATTATGAGATTGCAGTTTTAATGTCTAAGGGAAGGTTGGAATGTATATGGAATGGTTAAAGCAACTAAAAGATCAGTTCCTGAATATATGGAAGGGATTAGATAATCAGATGAAAATATTATTAGGGACATTACTATTTGCTCTAATAATAGGATTAGTCTTTTTAGTTAATTGGGCTAGCAATCCCCAATATGTCCCATTATACTCAAATTTATCCGAAAATGATGCAAGTAATGTTGTTAATTGGTTAAAAGAATCAGGGATTGATTACGAGTTAGATGCAGGTGGTTCCAAAATATTGGTTCCACAGAATAATTTGCATCAAACCCGTCTAGATATAGCTGGAGCAGGGTTAACTCCCCGAGGTGGGTCGATTGGGTTTGAAATTTTTGATAAGACCCAGTTGGGGATGACAGATAAGGAACGCCGTATTCAATATGCCAGAGCTGTTTCAGGTGAACTGACTAGATCGATTGAATTATTAGATAGTATAGAATTTGCTAAGGTAAATATCTCTATCCCTGAACAAAGTTTATTCTTAGATGAGGAGAAGTTTGCCACAGCATCTGTCTTAGTTAAAATATATCCAGGTAGAAGTTTAACTCAACAAAATATTGCTGCCATAACTCATATGATTGCAGGTGGTGTAGAAGGATTGCTGCCTGAAAATGTTACAATAATTGATACTAACGGTAATATCCTTTCAGAAGCTTTTTCGTCTCTAGATTCATCTATTGCTCAACAGACATCAAATCAATTTCAAGCACAGGCTCAGTATGAGGAAAAGATTCGAAGAAGCTTAACTCAGATGATGGGTAAGATGTACGGTGGCCCTAGTAATGTTGTAATAACCGTTTCTGCTCAATTAAATTTTGATTCAAAAGAATTGGTTGAGACGATTTATGAGCCAGTTACAGGTGATGAAGGCATTGTTAGAAGCGAACAGAAGTATGAAGAAAAGTTTGAAGGGACAGGTGGTACATCAGGTGGAGTACCTGGAAGCGAATCTAATATCCCTCAATATCAGGCAGAAGATGCAACTGATACTAATTCTACTTATTCAAAAAATACAAATACCATTAATTATGAAGTGAATCAGCGACAAGTTAAGCAGATCATCGCACCTGGAGCAGTTGAAAATATTAGTGTATCTGTTGTGATAAATAGTGATTTGAGTGATACTGAAATTGAGAATTTAACAAAAATTGTAGAATCAGCAATTGGCTACAATCTATCTCGTGGTGATCAATTAACAATTTACGGTATGTCTTTTGATAATAGTCTTGAAGAACAGGCAATTGCAGCGTTGGGGGATAGAAAGGCAGATGATAAGCAGAAATTGATCAACTATGGGGTAGGTGGTTTGATCAGTTTTGGTATTTTATGGATTATTCTAAGGTTGGCTAGAAGGTCAAGCAAGAAAGTCCAAGAACAGAATGTTAGGGTTTCGGAAGATGCTTTAGAATTGGCAGCTGCTCGTGAATTGACTCCTGAAGAAAAAGCTCGAAGAGAGATGCGTAAGGAGTTAACGGACTTGATTACCAAGAAACCGGAGGATGTTGCTGAATTATTGAAAACATGGTTGACGGATGATTAAGGGGTGGAAATGATGCACAATCGTGAAAATTTGAATGGAAAAAAGAAGGCTGCAATTCTTATAATGTCTTTAGGGCCAGAGGTGGCGGCAAATATTTTTAAGCATCTTTCTGATGAAGATATAGAACAATTGACCCTTGAAATTGCCAATATGAATAAAGTTTCCCCTGAAACAAAAGATAAAGTTTTGTTTGAGTTTCATCATTTGGCTGTAGCTAATGATTATATAAGTCACGGTGGAATTAGTTATGCCCGGGAGATTTTAGAGAAGGCTTTAGGAAGTCAAAAGGCTGCATCGATTATTAATCGGCTGACAGCTTCATTACAAGTTCGACCATTTGATGCGATTCGTAAAATGGATGCAGCACAACTTTTAAATTTTATACAGGGAGAACATCCTCAAACTATTGCGTTAATTATAGCCTATCTTCATTCTAGCCAGGCTGCTGCTGTTCTTTCAGGCTTGAAGCCTGAATTGCAGGCTGATGTGGCAAAAAGAGTAGCATTGATGGATCGAACTTCACCAGAAGTAATTAAAGATGTAGAGCGGATATTAGAACAGAAAATGTCTTCTATTATAATTAATGAGTATGCCAGTGCAGGTGGTGTTCAATCTGTTGTAAATATGTTAAATATGGTAGATAGAGGAACGGAAAAAATGATTTTAGATGAATTAGATGAAACGGATCCAGAATTGGCGGATGATATTAGAAAACGGATGTTTATCTTTGAAGATATGGCCCTTTTGGATTCCAGATCAATTCAACAGGTTATGCGTATTGTCGATATGAAAGATGTAGCTCTCGCATTAAAAACTTCTAGTGAACAAGTTTCAAATGTCATCTATTCCAACGTTTCAAAACGTCAAGCTGAGATGTTAAAGGAAGATATCGAATATATGGGGCCTGTACGCCTTCGTGAGGTTGAAGAAGCACAACAACGTATAGTTAATGAGATTCGACGTCTAGAAGAGACAGGAGAGATTGTGATCGCGCGTGGCGGGGAGAGTGATGTAATTGTCTAAGATTATCAAGGCTTCACAGTATAGACAAGAAGAGAAGTTACGTAAGCTTTTCGCTGAAAAAAGTGCAGATCATGATTTAGTAAAAGAAGTCTTAGACAGAGAGGTAGATCAATCTACAGATACTCAGAATCTTATTGATGAGGCCAAGTTTGAGGTAGAAACGCTATATGCACAAGCAGAACAAGAAATACTTGCCGCTAAAGAGGCAGGTTATCAAGAAGGCTATAATGAAGGAGTCCAAAAAGGACTACAGACTGGATTTGAAGAATTTATCAATCATACAGAAGAATTTATTAAAAATCTAGAGAGTGAGACAGCACGTACTCAGATGGTTTTAAGTAGCCAAATTGAAGGTATTAGTGCACGTTTGATTCGCTTGAGTGTCCAGATTGCTAAAAGGATTATTGGACACCAGGTTGAATTAAAGCCTGAGTTGATTATAAATCAGATTGAAAATATTTTAAGTGATATCAGTCGAGTGAAAACCCTAGCGATTCGTGTGAATCCTTCTCAACTTGAGATCGTTCGAGGATTTGAAGAAAGGTTTCTTTCATTGACTCAGGGAATCGAGGGAATTGACTTTGTGGTTGACCATTCTCTAGAGCCAAGTGATTGTATTATTGAGACAGATTCTGGTGGCGTTGATGCGACCATAGATACTCAGTTGGAAATAATCTTAGCATCTCTCTTAGAAGAGAATCGAGTTGTTAAAGATGATTCTTGATTTTGAACGTCTTGAGAGTAAATTAACCAGATCCAATCCTGTGTTACGGTTTGGTAGGATCACTCAGGTGATTGGTCTGGTGATTGAGTCAGAGGGTCCTGATGTGAGTCTTGGGGAGATCTGCTATATCCAGAGTAAAGAGGGTCATACTTTGACTCAGGCAGAAGTTGTAGGATTTAAAGAAAATCGCGTTTTGTTAATGCCCTTTGGTGAAATGACGGGAATTCATCCATCTTGTAGGGTTATTCCAACAGGTAAGAGCTTTCAGGTTAAGGTTGGGCCAGAGCTATTAGGACAGGTTTTGGATGGTTTGGGAGAGCCTATTTTAGGCGGTTATTTGGATTTAAATATTGATTATCCAGTTCAGAGTCCACCACCTAATCCTTTAATTCGGAAAAGGATCGAAGAACCGCTGACTTTAGGAATCCGTACAATTGATGGTCTTTTAACATGTGGTAAAGGACAGCGAATCGGTATTTTCTCTGGAAGTGGTGTAGGTAAGAGTACCCTTCTAGGGATGATAGCCAGGAACACTAATGCAGATGTAAATGTAATTGGGTTAATTGGCGAGAGGGGTCGTGAAGTTCGAGAGTTTTTAGAAAGGGATTTAGGTCCCCAGGGTTTAGCTCGTTCAGTAGTAGTAGTCGCAACATCAGATCAACCAGCTTTAATTAGGATAAAAGGAGCCCTTGTCACTACTGCAATTGCAGAGTACTTTCGTGATCAGGGAAAAAATGTACTTTTGATGATGGATTCAGTGACACGTATTGCTACTGCTTTGAGGGAAGTAGGATTAGCTGTTGGAGAACCACCAGCAACTAGAGGTTATACACCCTCAGTCTTCGCAGCTTTACCTAAACTGTTGGAAAGGACAGGAAATAATGATAAAGGGACATGTACAGCATTATATACCGTATTAGTAGAAGGTGATGATTTTAATGAGCCTGTAACAGATACTGTTCGAGGTATTTTAGATGGTCATATTCTTCTATCACGTGATTTGGCTGCACGTCATCATTATCCTGCGATTGATGTATTGGGGAGTGTAAGTCGGGTTATGCCTGAATTAGTTGATCAAGATCATCTTAATTTTGCAGGTAGGTTAAAAAAACTCCTTGCAGTTTATCATGATGCAGAGGATTTGATTAAAATTGGTGCTTATCAAGAAGGATCAAATTCAGAGATTGATGAAGCGATTCGAAAGATGGAGCGTATCAATCAATTTTTAACTCAAGGGTTAACAGAGCAATCGACTTTTGATGAAACCAAATCAAAATTGATGGATCTGGTTTTTGGTTAAGGAGATGAATTAGGGTGAAAGGATTTCGGTTCAAGTTTCAACCCATTTTAAATATAAAAGAACAGGAAGAAACGCGTTCTCAGGAAGAATATGTAATATTGCAGCAAGCCCATCAAGAAGTAGTGGAAAGTTTGAATCAATTGGTTGTAACAAAGGAAGAACAGATTAATAAAATTCAATCAGCTGAATCTGAGGGAAATTTGGATATTAATCAGGCTATATTATATCGTAATTATATAGCTCATTTGCATCAAGAGATTGCGATAACAACTGAAGAAGAGGAACGATCTAAAAAGGATATGGATAAAGGCTTACTACATTTAGTAGAAAAGACCAAAGAGCGAAAGATTTTCGATAAGTTGAAAGAGAAGCAGGAAATTCATTTTTATAATGAAAGATTAAAAGCTATGCAAAATGAGTTGGATGATCTGGCACAGGGGCGTTTTATTCATCAAAAAAGTAAACATATGGGGGCAGATTGATGAAAAATTTTATAAGTCTATTGCTTATTCTAATCATAATTACTGCACTAACATTCACAATTCTTCATGTTACGAGAATTTTTATAATTAAGGATTTTGTTCTTGAAAAACTTAAAGAAAATCCAAAAACTGTAGAATGGTTTAAAACCCATGAAGAAGTTGTTGCTTTATCGACCCAAATTGACAATCTAGATACTGTAATTAAAAATAAAGATCAAGATACCCAGAAGTTACTTTTAGAGATCGAAAAATTGCGCAAAGAAGTGGAAAAATGTGACCAAAAGGTTGAGTCCTTAAATGGTGTAATACAAGAAAAAGAAAATGAGATTGATCTTTATAATCAGCATCTATTAAAAATTAAGGAGATGTCTGATATTTACGGTGAAATGGAACCGAATAAAGCTGCTGAAATTTTACAGGGAATGGAAAATGAACTGATTGTTCAAATTATTGCTGTTCAGAAAAAAGATGTTGTAGCAGAGATTTTATCTTTCTTCTCGCCAGATCGTGCGGCTTTGATTGCTAAGGAGTACACAGAGTGGGAGAAGAATTAACTTAATAACTTAAGATGAAAAGGGTAGTTATTTCATTAAGATGAAATAGCATAGTTTTTTCATCAAATTTAAGGAGGTGAAAGGGATTGAATGGTATTGAAAGTGTGGCAAATTTTACGATGCAAGCATCTCAGGTGAGTCAGAAGAATAATACACCTGAAACTAAAACTGGTAACTCAAGTGGTATCTCTTTTGGTCAAATTCTTCAGCAAGGTTATCAAAAACAGAATTCTCCTGAAGAAACAAGAAAACTTTCTAACGAGGAAGAAGAATTACTTTTTCAAAGTTTAGGCTACTTAGGAGCATGTAAGGAGAAATTGGCTGAGAATCTTAAGGAAGGTAATGCTTCTATACATTCAAAGTTATCTCAATTGATGGAGAAGATCTCACAGGATAAAAATTTTCTAGAAAATCTACCTGATGATCTTAAAGATATTTTAAATAAATATTTTAGATCATTTATGACTCTTTCTGATCTTCAAACTTCAAATCTTGAAGATGCAAAAAAAATTAAGAATCTGCTAGTATCCTGGGAAGAAGAGCAGGCTAAAAAGGACTCAAAAATTTTAAAGGAAGTTGAGGATTTGATCTCAGCTATTGAGAGTATTTTGTGTCGTGCTGGTGTGGCTGAAGTTAAAGGAAATGAGCCAGAAAAAGTCAGTCTTGGAATCTATGATAAGATATTGTTATCAGACTTTGTTACCGATATGAAAAAGAATCAAAAAGGTGTATCAGGTTTGATGGCGAAAAATATTTTGAGTAAAGTTTCTAAGTTTTTCAATAAGACAGATGATTCTTTGGAAAAAATTGCACTCAAGGAAGAAACTTTTGATTTGCGAGAGAGTTTGAAAAAGTATTTGACGAAAGATACACTTCCTGTTGATTTAAGTAAAAGAAATTTGGTTCAAAAGACTCAAGAAATGGCTATTAATAAATTACACGTCGAAGACATGGAGATGCATCCTCTTCAGAAAACTGTTGATAAGAATTTAACAGATCAAATGACTAAAAAACTTATCAAGGAAGGTTTGGGAGCTAAAGAGGAAAAATTCATTTCAGGAACTGATATGAATAAAGTGGAAAGTAAAGATAATAAACACTCTGGTGCAAATACTGATTTTTATTTCACACCGAACATGACAAATAGAGAAACTAATAGTTTGAATGCACCGCCTAATGTTCGACAGCAATTATTTTTGCAACCTGACCAGATTTTCGAACAAATTGTTGATCAGTTTACTGTTCACCTTAGAAATGGATCTTCTGAGATGGAAATGTTGCTTTATCCTGAAGAGTTGGGTAGAGTTCAGCTTAAACTTATTCAGGAAGATGGTATTTTAACAGCACATTTTATCGTTGAGAGTATGCAGGTTAAAGAGATTATCGAACAAAATCTTTCCCAATTAAGGAATACTTTTGGGCGTGATAATGAATTACAATGGGAGAAGATTACCGTTGATGTAGGTAGTGAACAGTTAGGCGAAAATCCTTTTGGTTATCAAGGTCAGGAGGATGGCAGAGATCAACAACGTAGGAGTTCAAACTCTAAAAAGGGTTTTACTGAAGAGGGTTTGGATGATGAAGGTCTGTTAGCTGTTGAAGAGATTGAATCTGAAACTTCTAC
Organism: Halanaerobiales bacterium; assembly: GCA_030627905.1. Taxonomy (GTDB): domain Bacteria; phylum Bacillota; class Halanaerobiia; order DY22613; family DY22613; genus JAGMES01. Next base: position 50,118 of record DAOVRZ010000010.1, on the reverse strand, counting down.
TTCAAAAGATCCTAATAGGCTTGTTGATTATCTAGCATAGGAGGTGAAGGATGTGACTGTCCAAAATGTTGGCGCAACTAATAATAGTACTCAAATGACTAACAATAGTACAGAGGAGAATGTTCTTGGAAAGGATGATTTTCTCAAATTGTTAGTTACTCAACTTCAATATCAAGATCCATTAAATCCGATGGAGGATCGTGATTTTATCGCGCAAACTGCACAATTTAGTTCTTTGGAGCAGATGCAGAATATGAATCAAAATTTTTCTAATTTGATGAGAATGCAATCCATTTCACAGATGGCCTCACTTTTGGGTAAAGATGTATCGTACTTTAAACCTGCTGGTGAAACAGAAGAGGCTGAAGTTTTAACTGGTACTGTTTCTGAGGTTAAGTATGAAGATGGAATAGCCTTAATGGTGATAGATGGTGAAGATATTCCACTAGATTTTATGTTATCAATTAAAGAACCTGGTAGTGAAAGTCAGGAAACGAATGAGGAAGGAAACGAAGATTAAGATTTTTGATTTTGAGGTGGTGACAAGATGGATCAACGTATTTATATAAATTCTGTACAACCACTGCACAGATCGACTAAAATACAAACTAAAAACACTTCAGGTCAATCTAGAGTACCTTTTTCAGAAATTCTTAAAGAGCAGGTTCAATCCCATTCAATCAGATTTTCTAAACATGCAGAACAGAGGTTAAAAACTCGAAAAATACAGTTGGATCAGGGAAAGATTGATAAATTATCCAAAGCGATTGACCAAGCTGAAGAAAAAGGATCTAGGGAATCATTAGTATTAATGGATAATGTGGCTTATGTAGTTAGTGTTAAAAATCGTTTAGTGATCACTGCAGTGAATGATGAGAATTTAAAAGATAATGTTTTTACAAATATTGATAGCGCGGTTGTTGTATGATAACAAATTTAAGCTCTTGCTGGACCTTACATAAGGAGGCATGACACTGTGGATTTGATGGAAGCAGTGTGGGCTTAAAGCGTGCGCTTCTAAAAACTTAATAAAAGAATGGAGGTCGATTGATAAATGTTACGCTCCATGTATGCAGGAGTTTCTGGATTAAAAGCACATCAGGTTAAAATGGATGTTATAGGTAACAATATTGCCAATGTAAATACAGTCGGTTTTAAGGGGAGTCGGGTTAACTTTAAAGAGATGCTGAATCAAACTATGCGTGGTGCTGAAGCACCTACAGCGACTCGAGGCGGTATTAACCCGATGCAGGTTGGATTAGGTGTAGGCATAGGTAGTATAGATAGTGATTTTAGTCAGGGGAATTTGCAAACTACTGGCTTTATGACAGATATAGCAATTCAAGGTAATGGATTTTTTGTCTTGAATAATGGTTCTAAGAATTTTTTCACAAGAGCAGGAGCTTTTACCTTTGACCAGGCAGGAAATTTACTTCACTCTGCCACCGGTTATAAGATTCAGGGATGGATGGTAGATGATAAGGGTGAATTACCACAAACTAACTCTTCAACTATGAGTGCTCTATCGTTAGGTAATTTAGATATGACTCCAAAGGCTACATCATATGTAAACTATAAAGGTAATCTTAATTCTAATAAAGAAGTAGTAGACTTATCTTACTCTCCTGAGATGATCTATATTACAGATGATTTAGGGAACTCTGCTTCACTGTATGTAGAAGTAAAAAAAACAACAGGTGCTGGGACTCCAGATCGCTTAGATGATATTTGGGAATGGGTAGCTACTACAGATGTACCAGGTAGTTCAGATATAGTAGGAGGTATAACTACTGGGAACTCATATGATTTTTTTGCAGTCGCTCTTCCTCCGAGTCTTCCTATTCCTGGAGGGAGTACACTTAACGAAAATTCTCTAACTGTTTCTGATAGTACAGGGAAAACTTATATAAAAGATGTCGATTATACTATTGATTACTCCACAGGAATATTGGATTGGATTGGCCCAGCCGTTCCGGCGGTAGTAGATATAACCCTTGACTTTTCTTCTCGTCAAAGGTTGGCGAGTAAAGAAGTTAGTTTGGAATTGACCGGTACTGTGAAACAAATAGTTCCGGGTGCTGGTAATACATTTTCAATAGAATTGTATGATGCAACTGGGGCTAGTGTTGCAACGGCAACAGTAAACGAACCAATTGTTGGACAAGAAGATGGTGGATATTTTACAATTACAGGAGCAAATGCTTCAACGATTTCAGGTTCATATTTTCCTCAAAAAAGTACAGCTATTACAGTATTTGATTCAAAAGGAAATGAACATACTTTAAATATTAATTATGTAAAAACAGCCGAAAATCGTTGGGATTGGTTTGCTAATGGTCCAGTTGATGAAAATGGTGATCCTCTAACATTGGTTGGTAATTCTGGGACTATTGAGTTTGATGCTCAAGGTAAGGTAAAGGGTTCTCCTACGGGTGGACCGATTATATTCCAACCATCTGGTGCAGAAAAAGTGGTTGTCACACCAGATTTTCTCGCAGTAACTCAGTTTGCTGCAGATGATTCTATCGATCCTACTGAAATGGATGGTTTTCAAGCTGGAAGTTTAGAGTCATTTTCAATTGATGCTTCTGGTACTATCATAGGTTATTATTCTAATGGTATGACTCAGGGAATTGCAAAACTTGCTATGGCTTCTTTTAGTAATAATGCAGGTTTAATGCGAGATGGTGAAACAATTTATGCAGAATCTAACAACTCTGGGGTGCCAAATATTGGGCTTGCTGGCATTGGAGGAAAAGGCCTTATTTCACCAGGTACTCTTGAAATGTCCAATGTAGACTTGGCTGAGCAGTTTACGGAGATGATTACTACTCAGAGAGGATTTCAGGCCAGTTCAAAGATAATCGCAACTGCTGATCAGATTCTTCAAGATTTAGTTAACCTGAAAAGGTAGATTTTTAGGATGAACAGAGAAGCAATAATTTATTCACTGCTTCTCTGGTTATCTGTTATTATAGAAAAGAGGAGGAAACATGATTAAATTAACTAGACTGGATGGCTCGAAGTTCACCCTCAATGCTGAATTAATCCTTTTAATTGAAGAAACTCCCGATACAGTAATCAGTTTAACAGATGGTCATAAGTTTATAATTAAAGAATCTGAGTCTGAGGTCATAGAGAAAATTATTGCTTATAAACAGAAATTGTTCTATATGTACCGCGAATTAGCGTAATGAAAAGAGGTGAGGGTAATTGGATTTATCAACTATTTTAGGTCTGGTAATAGGAGCAATTTTGATCGCGACAGCTATTCTTGGAGGTGGAGAGTGGAGAATTTTTATAAGTCCTAATTCCATGTTAATTGTTTTTGGTGGAACACTTGCAGCAATTATTGTTAACTATTCATTTAAGGGACTTTTTGATTTACTCAAATTCACCAAGAAAGTTTTTATACGGGAGAGTAGTAATCCTGCTGATATTATTGAAATTATGATTGGGTTTGCAGAAAAAGCGAGAAGAGAAGGCTTACTTGCTTTGGAAGATGAGACAGCTGAGCTAGAAAATGAGTTTTTGAAAAAGGGTATTGAACTGGTGGTTGATGGAACAGACCCTGAATTGGTACAGAATATAATGGAAACGCGTTTAACTTTTTTAGAAACTAATGATAAAAAATATCAAAATATGTATAGAACTATGGCTACTTACGCTCCAGCTTTTGGAATGATTGGTACCTTGATCGGTTTAATTACGATGTTGTCCGATATGGAGGATGCTAGTGCGATAGGTGTTGGTATGTCAACTGCATTGATTACAACTTTATATGGTTCGTTTTTAGCTAACTATCTCTTCATACCCATTGCGGGAAAGTTGCAGGAACGAAGTGAGCAGGAGATTCAATTAAAAGAATTAATGATTGAAGGACTTTTATCAATTCAAGCAGGAGAAAACCCACGTATTGTTGAAGAAAAATTAAAAGCCTTTTTAGGTCCAGTAGCTAGTAAAAATGCCGAAGATGAAGATTTGGAAGATTTAGAGATGGCGGTGGGTAGGAATGCGTAAACGTAAAAATAAGGAAGATGATGGAGTTGATATGAGTTCTCCAGCATGGATGACAACCTATGGAGATATGATGACTTTACTTCTTTGTTTTTTTGTATTATTGTTTTCTTTTTCCGTTATTGATGTAGATAAGTTTGAGAGAGTAATGCAGGCTTTAAAAGATAAGTTGGGAGTATTAAATGGAGGAAAGACACTAAACCAGAGTGTGATGATTGATCGCGGTTTAGTGGATGATAGTTTTTCCACTTCCTCACTAGATCAAAATCAATTTGATGAATTGATTCAAGAATTGGAAAATCATATTCTTGAAGCTAATTTAGAATCTGAGGTTACTTTAGAGGAGAGTGAACGAGGTCTAGTAATTAGAATGACTGGTAAAGTTCTCTTTGATCTAGGAAAAGCAGGTTTAAAATCCGGAGGTCAAGAAGTTTTATCGAATCTTGCTACTTTTTTAGAGGGGATTCCAAATTACCTTGAGATTGAAGGACATACAGATGACTTACCAATTAATAATGATGAGTTTCCAAATAACTGGGCTCTTTCAGCAACTCGTTCGCTAAATGTATGTAATTATCTTATGGAAAATACTAAAATTGATCCACAAAGACTTCAAGTAAAAGCTCATGGGCCTTATAAACCAATTATGCCTAATGATTCTCCAGAAAACAGGGCTATGAACCGGAGAGTAGATATTGTTATTTTGAGAAATTACTTGGATGTAGAAAATGCAGTGGGGGAGGAAAATAATGAGTGAAGCCAAGTCTACAGGAATGAATTTACCTATTCTACTTGGAATAATCGTTTTGGTTGTTCTGTTAACAGCGGGTACTTCTTTTTTGATGATTTTCTTTTTTAATAGCAATCAGACAAAAGATAAAGTAGTCTCAGCCGTTGAAAATGAAAAGCTAGAAGAGTTGGGGCCAACTTTTGAAATGGGTGAATTTGTAGTAAATTTATCAGGAACTCGTGGTTATCGTTTTATTAAAACTAATATAGTCGTAGAAGTAGAAAAAGATAGTACAAAACAGATATTAGAACAACGGACTCCACAATTACGTGATGCAATTAATGAAATTTTACGTAGTCAACAATCGGAGGATATAGAAGATCCTACTTTAGTGAATCTTAAACTACAGATTCTGGAAAGAATCAATCAAATTCTTGTTACAGAAAAAATCAAGTCAGTTTGGCTTACTGAGTTTGTACTTCAATAGTAAAGGTGGTGATCATCAATGGCCGAGGTATTATCTCAAAATGAAATAGATGCGTTATTATCAGCCCTTTCATCAGGTAGTGTAGATGTTGCTGATATAAAAACAAAAGATAAAAAAGAGAAAGTTAGAGTATATGACTTTAGAACACCAAATAAACTTTCTAAAGATCAACTTCGTACTTTACAAATGCTGCATGATAACTTTTGTCGTTTGTTGACTACTACTCTTTCCGCCCAGCTTCGGAGTATGGTGGAAATACAAGTAGGGTCAATCGAACAATTGGCCTATGATGAGTTTATTCGATCACTTCCTGAGCCAACGATTCTTGCAATTGTCGATATGGAACCTCTGGATGGCCAGATTTTGTTAGATATTGCGCCAGAGATAGGATTTTCTATAATTGATCGACTTTTAGGAGGGACAGGGAATTCAACCCCTGAAAATCGCCCTTTTACTGATATTGAAGAGATTGTGTTGGAAAAGTTAGTTAGATGGATACTAAGTTGTATTCCAGAAGCATGGGAAAATGTAGTACATTTAACTCCAAAACTGAAAGAAATTGAGTCTAATCCTCAGTTTGTTCAGATTGTTCCTCACAACGATGTCGTCATTTTGATAACTTTAGAGGCAAAAGTAGCAAAGGCTGATGGTTTGATAAATATCTGTATTCCTTATATAACAATAGAATCAATTGTTGATCATTTAAATGCTCAGTTTTGGTTTGCAAGTATTCGTAATGAACCAACTGCTCAGAATATCTCTTCATTAAAACGTCGGATCGGTGCCGCTCAATTACTCGTTGAAGCAATTATTGGAACATCTGAGATTACAGTTAAAGATTTAATGAATCTACACAAAGGAGATGTAATTCCTTTAAAAGAAAAAATGACAGATCCATTGGAGATTCGGGTAGGTAAAAGACCAAAGTTTCTGGCGAAACCAGGAACCCGGAATAATCGAATGGCTATCCAGTTATTAGATTTCATTCAAGGAGAGGAGGATTATAATGAGTAGTCGTGATATTTTATCTCAAGAAGAAGTTGATGCATTATTAAAATTTCAAGACGATGATGACGATGAACTTGATTCCGGGTTTGAATTGACTCCAGAAGATAAAGATGTAATTGGTGAAATTGGTAATATTTCTATGGGTACTGCAGCAACTGCTCTGTTTACACTTTTAAACAAAAAAGTTGAAATTACAGCACCCACTGTTATTCTTACTACTTTTCAGCAACTTATGGACGAACATGATCGTCCATGTGTATTAGTTGAAGTACAATATATTGAGGGAGTTGAGGGTAGAAATATTTTTTTACTTAAACAAAGTGATGCTGCGATTATTGCAGATTTAATGATGGGTGGAGATGGGCTTAATCCTCCTCAAGAATTAGATGCTATTCATATGAGTGCTGTGGGAGAAGCGATGAATCAAATGATGGGTTCAGCTTCAACATCCCTTGCAAATATTATTGACCATCCCGTTAACATTTCACCACCTAAAATAGAGCAGTTAACATTAAATAATGATAGCTTAAAAGACTGGGATTTCGATCCAGATCAAACTATGGTTAAGACTTCTTTCCAAATGAAAATTGATGATCTTCTGGATAGTTATTTTATGCAATTAGCACCAATATCATTTGTAAAAGATTTAGTGGCTAAACTAATGGGTGGAGTAGATGCTGTGGATACAGTGGAGATTGATGATGATGATTGGGGTGGTTCACAGGAATTGAATACTGAGCCTGCTCCAATGCAGACACCAGCCCCACAGATGCAAATGCAACAACCAAATAATCAATATCAGCAGGCACCACAGCCGCAACCTATGTATCCACCAAACCAACAACCATATCCACCAAATCAGCAACCATATCCACCAAACCAACAATATCAACAGTATCCGCCAAATCAACAGCCATATCCACAACAACCCCAGCAGTTTCCAAATCCGGTTAATGTGGAGAAAGCAGAATTTCCTAGTTTTGGTGAAGTACCTCAAAATACGGCGCTTATGAACAGTATTTCTTTGATTGAAGATGTTCCATTGCAAGTTACAGTTCAATTAGGAAAGACAAATATGCCAATCAAAGATATTTTAGATCTAGGTAATGGTTCTATTGTAGAATTGGATAAACTGGCTGGTGAACCTGTTGATTTACTAGTAAATGGTAGATTAATTGCTAAGGGTGAAGTTGTTGTAATTGACGAAAATTTTGGATTCAGGGTTAAAGATATAATCAGCCCAGCAGAAAGAGTTAAGTATGTATGATGAATTAATATTTAGAAAGAGGGCATATTTGAATGAATTCAGCTAATAATTTGAATTATACCTGGGAGATAGTAAAAGTTTTCTTTTATCTGGGTATTGTGATTCTTTTAATATATTTACTAACTCATTTATTGCGTAATTTTCGAAATTTTTCAAGAAAACAAGGATCTTTGATTCAAGTGATTGAACGTAATTTTTTGACTCAAAATGCTCAAGTTGCCATTATTCAGGTTGGCGATAAATATTATCTTTTGGGAGTTACTGATGGTAAAATTACTCTTTTAGATACTTTTTCTGAAATTAATCAAGCGAAAGAGGCGAACCTGAATCTACAGTCAAATTATAAGTTTGCAGATATCTTAAAAACAACATTTAGAAAGAGGGATGGTGGAGATGAATAAAACAACAGTCATTTTGTTATTATTGATCTTCGTCGTCATATATAGTGGAACGATTAAGGCAGAACCGATTGAGATTCCAAATATTAATCTACAAATCGGAGAGAGCGGGGAGGCTGATGATTTAGTTTTAAGTCTTAAGATTCTTCTTCTCTTAACAGTACTAAGCCTTGCTCCAGCTGCATTAATTATGACCACTTCATTTACTCGGATTATAATAGTTTTATCATTAATTCGGAATGCTTTAGGAATTCAAAGGATGCCACCTAATCAGGTAATTGCAGGTCTCGCACTTTTTCTAACATTTTTTATAATGACTCCTACTTTTCAGGAGATTAATACGAATGCAATACAGCCCTATCTTGCAGAGGAGATTGATCAAGAGACTGCTTTAACTGCATTTTTAAAGCCTCTTAGAGATTTTATGTTCGAACAGGTTGATGATAAAGATTTAGGTCTTTTTTTAGAAGCTTCTGGCTCACTACGGCCAAGAAATCAAGATGATGTTTCGACACTGGTTTTGATTCCAGCATTTGTTCTTAGTGAATTGAAGAAAGCGTTTACAATTGGATTTTTGATCTATTTACCTTTTATCATTATTGATATGATTGTTGCTAGTATTTTAATGTCTCTGGGGATGATGATGCTTCCACCGGTAATGATTTCATTGCCATTTAAGTTACTTTTATTTGTTTTGGTTGATGGCTGGTATCTAGTGATTAAGGCATTAATTACAACCTTCTGATGGGGGGATTATGATGAGTCAGGAGATGGTTATATCTTTAGGAAAAGAAGCAATGTATGTGGTTTTATTGGTCGCTGGCCCTTTGTTGGGTGTAGGACTTTTGGTAGGATTATTGATTAGTATTTTTCAAGCAACTACTCACATTCAAGAACAAACTTTAGTATTTATACCCAAAATACTGGCTGTGTTTGCAGCTTTGGTTTTCTTTGGGCCTTGGATTTTGCAAATTTTAGTAGATTATGTAACTCGACTTTTTACTAGTATTCCGACACTTCTGGGTTAAAAAAGGGGGCTTTGGGATGGATGATTTGCTAATTAATACAATCTATTCTTTGCTTCTTATTACCATCCGTTTTAGTGGTCTTTTCTTTATAGCACCACTTTATTCTAGTAGAATGATACCTGCTCAAGTAAAAGCAGGGTTTTCACTAATATGTAGTATCATTATTTTTCCAATTATTTTTTCAGAAGGTTTGATTTTATTTCCTGATCATCCGCTTCAGGTAGTTTTTCATTTGTTAAACGAATTGCTTGTTGGGTTAATATTAGGTTTTGTTACATTTTTAGCGTTTATTACGTTTCAGATAGCAGGACGTTTTCTAGATATGCGTATGGGTTTTGCAATGGTAAATATTATTGATCCGTTTATGGGAGAAGATGCAGCTTTGATTGGGCAATTTAAAAATATTTTGGCTTTGATAATCTTTTTGGTGACGAATGGACATCACCAGATTTTAAAAGCATTAGTTTCTAGTTTTCAAATTTTACCTATTACAAAACCAGTTATAAGTAATCAGCTTATTGAGTATATTTTTCGAATTGGGTCTGATATTTTTATTATAGGATTTCGCTTAGCACTACCGATTTTAGCGACATTATTCATAGTTGATCTTGTTTTCGGTTTTCTTGCACGAACAGTTCCTCAAATGAATGTTTTTGTTCTGGGATTTCCAGTAAAGATTTTGATTGGTTTCTTAATGTTATTTTTGTCAATGCCTTATCTTGTTGCTATGTTTATTGAAGTAATTCAGATTATGTATCAAAATATGTATCAACTGTTGAAAATTTTTAAAAACTACCCTTAATAATATGTAAGAATACTTTGTAAGGAGAGTTACCCATGTCTCAAGAAAAAACTGAAAAGGCGACGGCGAAACGAAGGAATAAAGCCAGAGGTGAAGGACAGGTTGCTCAGAGTAAAGACTTAGTTAGTGCAATCACTCTATTCACTGGAATGTTGGTTTTGAATGTAATGATGGGGAATCTGGTGAGTGGGATAAAAGAATTGATTAATGATTCTTTAACATTTAAATATGGTATCCTGATAAATGAAGAAAATATTATCCCACTAATGACTAATTTTCTTTTTACGGGAATCAAACTCGTTCTTCCTTTTTTGACAATAGCGGCTTTAGTTGGAGTTTTGGCAACTATTTTGCAGGTTGGGCCATTTTTTAGTATGAAAATGTTGAAACCTAAGTTGAGCAATATTAGTTTAATTAAGGGATTTAAAAATTTATTTAGTCTAAAATCTCTAGTTGAATTGGCAAAGGCTCTTTTCAAAATTACGATTATTGTCTTTATTGCTTATTTGGTGTTGAAGAATGAGTGGAAACTTTTCTTTAACTTTTCTTTTATAGATGTGGAAGAAGCGGCATATATTACTGGAACTGTGATCTTTAAATTAGGAATTATTATTAGTATAGTTATGATTGGTTTAGGGGTTGCTGATTTTATCTACCAAAAGTATGAGTTTGAAAAGAGTATTAAGATGTCAAAAGATGAAATAAAAAGAGAATATAAGGAGTCAGAGGGAGATCCACTTATTGTCTCTAAAAGGAAAGAACGAATGCGTCAGCTGGCTATGAATCGAATGATTCAACAAGTTCCTGAGGCAGATGTAATTATTACTAACCCGACGCACATTGCGGTGGCGCTGAAGTATGATACTGATACAATGGAGGCACCTATTGTGCTGGCAATGGGAGAAGATAAAATAGCGGAAAGAATTCGTGAGATTGCTAAAGAGAACAAAATCGAAATGTATGAAGATAAACCACTTGCTAGAGCTTTATATAAAACTGCTGAGGTTGGACAATCTATACCTTTTGAATTATATCAAGCAGTAGCAGAAGTTTTAGCGTTCGTCTATAAACTACAAAAAAGAAATATTTAGGAGACTAGAATATGGCTAATAAGAAAGCCTTATCACCACAATTTATAAATAAATATAGTGATATTATTTTTGCGGTTGCACTAGTGACAATCGTAATGATGTTCATCATTCCATTACCGTCAGTTATTTTGGATTTATTATTAACTTTGAATATTTCATTGGCTTTATCTATACTTGTAATTTCTGTTTTTATTGTGGAACCTTTAGAGTTTTCTGTTTTTCCGTCATTATTACTTTTTGCAACATTATTTCGTCTAGCACTTAATGTATCATCTACACGTTTAATTTTGGGGCAGGGGTATGCAGGGAAAATTATCTTAGGATTTGGTACTTATGTTATTGGCGGAAATTATGTTGTTGGTTTTGTTATTTTCTTAATTTTAGTTGTTATTCAATTCTTAGTTATTACAAAAGGTGCAGAACGTGTAGCTGAGGTTGCCGCACGTTTTACATTAGATGCGATGCCAGGTAAACAGATGAGTATTGATGCTGATTTGGGTTCTGGGTTAATCACAGAAGATGAAGCAAGAAGTGAAAGAAAGAAAATTCGTAGGGAAGCAGATTTTTATGGAGCAATGGATGGTGCCAGTAAATTTGTAAAAGGGGATGCTATTGCGGGGATCATTATTACTTTTATAAATGTATTGGGTGGTTTGATTATTGGAGTTGCACAACAGGGAATGGGATTTGAGGAAGCCATCTCAACATACTCTCTTTTGACAGTAGGTGATGGTCTTGTAAGTCAAATTCCTGCACTTTTAATTTCTACTGCTACTGGTATGGTTGTTACTAGGTCAGCATCAGAAAATAACTTAGGTAGAGATTTAGCAATTCAGATGTCTAATCAACCCCGGGCTTTAGCAATCGTGGCTGCTGTTCTATTCATATTAGGTTTAGTAAAAGGATTGCCAACTTTTCCTTTTATGTTGCTAGCTATCATTATTGGTCTCTTTTCTTGGATTCTTGCAAAGAGTAGTAAGGCGTCTAAAGAAAAAGATGTAGAGTTGGCTGATGTTGTAGAAGAAATTCAGATGCCAAGCCGGATAGAGGATATTACAGAATTATTACAGATTGATCCGATGGAAGTTGAAGTAGGTTATAACCTAATTTCTCTGATTTTGCCAGAGCAAGGTGGAGATTTCTTAGATCGTGTGGCTATGATCCGCCGGCAGTGTGCAATTGAATTAGGAATGGTGATTCCGCCGATCCGTATTTTGGATAATATGCAATTAGATCCAAATCTATATAGGATTAAACTGCGTGGTGTGGAGATTGTTCGCTATGAAATGAAGCCAAATCATTATATGGCTATGGATGCTGGATTTTCCTCTAAAGAGATCAATGGTATTCCTACAAAGGAACCTGCTTTTGGTTTGCCTGCTCAATGGATTAGTGAATCTTTACGTGAAGATGCTGAATTAAGTGGATATACAGTTGTTGATCCACCATCTGTAATGGCGACACATCTGACAGAAGTGATCAAAAAATATGCCCACGAACTTTTAGGTAGGCAGGAAGTAAAAGAATTAGTAGATAGTTTAAAAGAAAAATATCCAGCGGTGGTCAATGAATTGATTCCTGATCGATTAACAATTGGACAAATTCAGAAAGTATTACAAAATCTTTTAAAAGAGGGAATTACAATTCGCGATCTTGTTACTATTTTAGAAACACTAGCTGACTATGCATCGTATACTACTGATCTACAGATTTTGACTGAATATGTCCGTCAGAGTCTTTCAAGACAGATTTCAGCTAAATTTAGTGAAGATAATAGACTGAGTGTAATAACTTTAGCACCTAATTTGGAAGAGTTGATTTCCCAATCTATTGAACAGACAGATCAAGGATCATATATAGCAATAGAACCAACACAAGCTCAGACTATCTTTCAAAGTTTAAATGATGTTATTCAGAGCGCATTACAAAAAGGTTATCAACCGATCATTTTAACAGCTCCGATGATCAGACATCATTTTAAAAGTCTGACAGAACGGGTTGCTCCAGATTTAATTGTTCTATCTTTTAGTGAGTTAGTGCCTACTCTTAATATTCAGAGCGTAGGGATGGTGAAATTGAAATGAGAGTAAAGAGATATCTGGGTGAAACAATGCAAGATGCGATTTTTAAAGTAAAAGCAGATTTAGGGGCTGAAGCGATTATTCTTCATACCCGTAAAGTAAAAGAAGGTAGTTTTTTGGGATTATTTGGCAAAAAAATGATTGAAGTTGTAGCAACAGTTGAAGAAGATCGTGAAAAAGAAATAACTAGAGAAATGAGACAGGAACTCCATATTTTAAAAGATAAGATTGTGAAATTAGAGCAAGACAAGAGAGAAGAACAGCCTCCTAGAGCAGGTGCATATTATCCTCAGGTTGCAGTTTCCATGAATCAACTCATTTTTCCAGGAAAGGTGCAAAAATTTGCAGATAGCTTGACGAATAATGGAGTTTTTCCAGAAGTGGTTACTGAGATTTGTCAACGTGCTATGGTACGTTTAGAAGTGCATCAATTTCATAAAGAAGAGGAAATTTATCCAGTGCTAGTGGAAGAGATAGCATCAATGATCCCAAGTGCGAAACCTATCGATTTATTCCGTTCAAGAAAAGTTTTGGCTTTTGTAGGAGCTACGGGTGTTGGCAAAACAACAACTATTGCCAAATTAGCAGCCCTTGTTGCATTGGAAGGAAAAAAGAAAGTGGCTTTGATTACTGCAGACACATATCGGATAGCTGCGGTAGAACAGTTGAAAATTTACAGTGATATTATTAATGTTCCATTAAGAGTTATTTATAGTAATGAAGATTTGGAGAAGGCTTTAAATGATCTCAAAGCTTGTGACCTAATCTTTATTGACACAGCGGGTCGGAGTCAGCGAAATCAATCTCAGATGGAGCAGTTGAAAGAATTTCTTTCAAAAGAATTAATTGATGAAGTTCATTTAGTTATTTCTCTAAATTCAAGCATTGACAATATAACGGAAACTATCGAGAATTTTAATCAAATGTATATTTCTAGCTTGATTTTAACTAAACTTGATGAGACTCGTAAAGTTGGTATCATTTTAAATATTCTGGCTAACACGGATCATGAGATATCATATATTACTTTTGGTCAAAATGTACCTGAGGATTTAGAAAAAGCAGATTCTCGAAAACTGGCTGAGATGATTTTGAAGGAGCAATGAGATGAAAGATCAAGCAGAACGTCTTCGACAATTAGCAAAAGAGTCTATGGGTTATAATGAATCAAGTTCAAATGTTAGTAAGAGTGCACGAGTGATTGCAGTTACGAGTGGTAAAGGTGGGGTTGGAAAGACCAATTTTGCTGTAAATCTAGCCCTAGCGTTACAAGCAGAAGGAAAAAAAACGGTCATTTTTGATGGAGATTTAGGAATGGCCAACATTGATGTAGTTTTGGGTGTTGTTCCTACATTTAATCTTGTTCATGTGACTCGTGGTCATAAAACTTTGCAAGAAATTATGGTGGAGGGTCCAAATGGTGTTCAGTTTTTACCTGGAAGTTCTGGAGCAGAAGAATTAGCGGATTTAACAGATGGGGGAATTCAACAATTAATCAATCAATGGACGGATTTGGAGGGGGATTTTGATTATATACTTATTGATACTGGTGCAGGGATTCATTCTAGTGTTATGAATTTTTTACAATCTGCAGATGAGATTATTGTTATACTAACAGCGGAGCCGCCATCTATAACTGATGCATATGGTTTGATTAAAGTTTTAGCTAAAAAAGATGTTCAAGCCCCAATTCATCTAGTTGTAAACCAAGCTGCAAATTTGGATGAAGGAAGACAAATTTTTAGGCGGGTTAATAAAGTTGCTTTAGAATTTTTAAAGATGAAGCTTAATCTTATAGGAGTTATTCCCTATGATGAGAAAGTAAGTATATCTGTTAAACGACAGAAACCGTTTATTTTAGGTTTTCCTAATTCTCATGCTTCGAGAGGAGTTCAGGATATTGCACGGAACCTTCTTGAACTGTCACCAGAGAAACCAGCTGGAGGGATGAAACAATTTTTATCTAGAATGATTGGATTCTTTAGGAGGGATCAAGAGGAGGGAAGGTAATGAAAGAATTTAGTGAATTGCATGTCAATTCTAGAGTAGAGATAGAAGTAGATGATTTTGATTATGGTGGTAAATATTTGAGCAGGGTTATGGAAATTACCAAAAAAGAAGTAATTATTATGGCTCTTACTCATAAAGGGCATATTGTGCCTGTACGTCCTAAAACGCCAGTGGCAGTATTATTTATAGGAGAAAGAGCTATGTATAGTTTTCAAACAATAGTTTTACGGCGTTTTAAAGAACCTATACCAGCTTTATCTTTAAAAATACCTACTAAAGTTTTCCGGATTCAACGACGCGAATATGTTAGACTTCAGCTTCAACTTCCTTTGAATTATCGGGTGATTAAAAATTATTTTGAAATCTCATCTTCTGCAGATGAGCCTTTAACTCAAACCTGGTTAGTAGATATAAGTGGTGGAGGTGCAAAGTTTCTTTCTGACGCTCCAATAGAAGAGGGTACGTATATAGAATTGCAATTAGGAATCGAAGAGATTGGAACATTACCTATTGTTGGAAAAGTGGTTCGATATGAAAAGAGGGATGATAACCTGTATGAGATAGGAGTATCATATGATTCTATACCTTCATCGTTGCAAGACCAAATAGTTAGTTGGATTTTTGAGAAACAACGTGAATTCAGATGTAAAGGTCTGGCGTAAAGAGGATGATGCGAATGAACAATCTTTTTTGTAAAGAATTAGCGAAGTTATTTTTTATCATCTCAGGAATTCTTATATTGGTATTAGGCTTTCTTTCGAAAGTTTCACTGGAAGTTATAGGGGTTCGAATTTTTATCGGAGGTGGAATTTCCACTATCCTGGGTTATCTATTTGGTATGGTTATAGATAAGGAAAATGAAAAACAATTAGTTAACGCAGAAAAAGAAAAATATAAGTGGAAGATGAAAGAAAGATACGAAACATCTAAAAAGAAGATGGAAGAACAGGAACAAGGTGAATTTGTACCTATGGAAGTAGAAAATTTAGCGAAAATAGTGGTTGATTCTTTAAAAGACTAGAAATCAAAGTACTTTTATGAGTAATGGAGGTGAACCCTTTGAAAAAGAAGAAAGTTGATGAAACTGAATTATGGAAATTGGTTCAAAAGGGAGACCTCCAGGCCAGAAATTATTTTATCGAAGAATATACTTCTCTGGTTAAATATGTTGCTGGTCGGGTGAAAATGATAGTACCCATGCATATCGAATTTGATGATCTGGTAAGTTTTGGAGTTTTTGGATTGATTCGAGCAATTGAGTCTTTTAAACCTGAGTTGGGGGTTAAGTTTAGTACCTATGCGGTTGTTCGAATTCGGGGAGCAATTTTAGATGAACTAAGATCTCAAGATTGGGTATCCCGTTCTAGTCGTCAAAAAGCTAAAAAATTAGCTAAAGTATATCATGATTTAGAACAAAAATTAGGTAAGAACCCAGAAGATGAGGAGATAGCTGAGGAGTTAGGTTTAACGTTAGAAGAGTATCATAAATTTATTCTTGAAGCTAATATTCCTGAATTAACTTCTTTGCATTCATTTATTGGATCAAATTCTGATTCTCAACTGATGGATATGATCTCTGATGAAAATGATCGACCTGATATGGTCGTTAATGATAAAGAAATTCGTGATATTTTGGGTGAAACTATTGATAGACTAAAGGACCAGGAAAAGTTGGTGATTGCTCTGTATTATTACGAAGAACTTACTCAGGTGGAAATTGCTCATGTACTGAATTTGTCACCAGCACGAGTTTCACAGATTCATTCAAAAGCAATCTTAAGAATGCGAGGAATGTTAAGTCGGAAGAGGGCATTATTTTTTTAGAAGGAAGGAGGAGAAAAACGATGGCAAAGGAAATTAAAGTTGTAGCAAAAGATACAAAAACAGCCATAACCCAAGCAATTCAAGACTTTTCCAGCGAATTAAAGAGAAAAGTTGTGCGAGAGGAGATTAAGTTAGTCAAAAAAAATCAAAAATCTGGTTTTATGGGGTTTGGTAAGAAAACAGAGTACACATTTAAGTTGGTTGAAAAAGGTAGTATAGCAGAGGATGCACTTATGAAAAAATTGTTAAAGCAAACTCCAGATCTAAATGGGTATTTTCGCTTTAAGTTTGCTCCAGAGGGAATTTTTCTGAAAATTGTTCCACCCAAAGGTAATGGAAAACCAGCAAGTATGCATACTATCAAGCAGATGGTGGCTGAAAAACAGTTAATAGATGTAGATTTAAGTGAAGTAGAAAATGCTCTTAAAGAAGGAAATGGAGATTATATTAAAATTGCAGAACGTAAGCCAGAATTAGACCGAAATGCTGAGCTAGAAATAAAAATTTCCTCTGATGGCTTAACTGCATATGCTTCTTATGTGCCATCACTAGGAGGAAAAAATCTAACTTTGGGTGAAGCGTTAAAGATTATAAAAGATAAAGGTGTTTGTTTTGGAATTGATGAAAGTAAAATTGCAGAAATGTTAAACGAAAATATTAAGCAAGAGATAGTAATAGCTGTCGGTCAACCTCCCCAGGAAGGAAATCCTGCGGAACTTCGTTACAATTTTGACCTTGCAGAAGATAAAAAAATGGTTAAAGAACTTGAAGATGGAAATGTTGATTATTTAAATTTAGACTTAATAGTTAATGTTAAAAATGGTGATTTGTTAGTAACGAAAATCCCTGCAACTTTAGGCGGACCTGGTCAAAATGTTTTTGGCAAGGAAATAAAACCCATACCTAACAAAGATGTAAAACTTCCTAAAGGGAAAAATGTGAAAATTGGTGCTGATGAGATGAGTCTCTTTGCTGAGATTGATGGCCAGATAGTCTTTGAACAGGATAAGATTAGTGTGTTGCCTGTATTTGTAGTAAATGAAAATGTTGATTTAGAAACTGGTAATATTGATTTTATTGGTAATGTAGTCATCAAAGGTAATGTTCATGAAGGTTTTAGCATAAAAGCTGAGGGAGATATTGAGGTGTTTGGTAACGTAGGCGCTGCTACTCTTGAGTCTGGAGGAAAAGTTCATATCCATAAGGGCTTTCAAGGAAAGCAAAAAGGAATTGTTACAGCAGAAGGTGATGTTCAGATCGGCTTTATTGAAAATGGCCAGGTTATTACTAGAGGAAGTTTGTTGGTAAATGGGGAAATAATGCATAGTAAAATTACAGCAAAGATGGATGTAATTGTAGATGGGCGTGGTTTAATTGTAGGTGGTTTGGTTCAAGCTGGTAAAGATATTTCTGCTAAAATTTTAGGTTCTACTCTGGCTACTCCTACAGAAGTGGTTGCAGGTATTGATCCTGAGCTTCGTGAAGAGTTTGATCAGATTTTTCAGGAAATAGAAAGTGCAGAAGAAAATTTAGATAAGGTAACGAAAGGAGTAAGTCTATTACGTAAAGTTAAGAAGCAATTAGGACAACTACCTCCAGACAAAAAGAGCATGCTAGCCCAGTTTGAAAGCACAAGAAGTCATCTTATAGAACAGAAGGAACAATTACAAACTCAGCGAAATTTCTTATCTAAACAATTAAAGGGACAAAAAACTGGGAAAATAACAGCCTCTGATCGAGTCTTTCCTGGAGTTAAAATTGGTATTGGTCAGACAGGCTACAGGGTAAAAGATACTATTGCTAGAGTGTTGTTTGTTTATAGTGAGGGTGAAGTAAAACTTAGATCATTATAAGGTGGTGAGGGAAGTGACCCATTCCATCAATACTAGAAATCTAATCTCTCAATCTTTTGAAGTAAATAGAATTGAACAGTTGCGTTCTGCGACTGAACAACATCAACAGCATAATATTGCAATTGATCAAGAAAAGAAACATCTAGATAAGCAAAATCAGGTAAATAAGACTAACCAGTCTGAAAAGAAGCAGATTCATTCAGATGAAGATTCTTCTAGAAAGAATAAAGAACATAAACAAAGGAAAAAGCCGAAAAATGAAGAAAAAGAAAATATGGAAGAAAAATTTCTCGATGAAGAGCGCGGACATTTTATTGATTTTCGCGTTTGAGTGAGGAGGTACCTATCTTGATAGAATATCTGGTACTTGGTGTCGGAGTTTTCCTTGTTATGATATCATTGCTCTATACTTTAATAGCTGGTCGTCGGTCGAAACGAAGACAATTTGATGAATTAAGACATTTTTCTACATCTGAACCTAGGTATGGTTCTCAATTTAATAAACTAGATCAGGTGAAGGAAAGTATTATCAATTTGGATGAAGAACTGGATGAATTGGTTGGAGAGTTATGGAATAAAGAAAATGAGATTAAACAGATTATTCATCGGGTAAAGGGTTGGAATAATGAAATCTCGACTTCAGGATTTGAAAAGGAACTAAAAAATAGAGTGGCACTGACGACTGAAGAAGAGCAAAAAGAAAAATATCCTTATCCTCCCGAACCTATCTCTCAAAAACCAGTTTCCATACCTCATACATTTTCAAAATACGATAAGATAAAAGGACTGGCCGATCAAGGTTTTTCTATTGAAGAGATTGCGCGTCAATTGAATATGGGTTACCGAGAAGTTGAGTTGGTTGTCAAATTGCGACAGAAAGGAGCCAGTGAAGGTGCATAAGGGAGTATATTGGAGTCAGGTAATCACTGGGATTGGTATAGGTCTGATCCTAGCTGCACTGGTCTGGATTTCTGTCGAAAAATTTGATCCAGTGACCGAAGTGCCTATAGTTCAACCTGAGCGCGGAATTGTCCACTATCAAGAGATAGATATGGTTGGAGTCGAAACTCCTGAACTTAAATTACCTCATGAGTTGAAATCAATCTATATGATAGTTCCTGATGTTGTTACCAGAGCGACAAGTGAGGTTCCTGATGAGGAATTTGAAGTAGCATCTGCGGAAGAAGAAAAGGAAAAACTTCAACCTGTTGAAGAGGAGATTGAGGAAAAAATTTTTAGTGATGTAAAGCTAGAATCAAAACTAGCCTTAGAAGTACAAAAGGTAGATGAAGAAGTTTGGATTCAATTTGTTGTCAAACCAGGTGAATCAGCGGAAAGTATTGCAGTACGGTTACATAAAGAAAAATTTATTAATGGAAAGGATTTTATAAATTATGTAAACCGTAATAAGTTAGATCGAAAATTGCAATTTGGCATTTTTACATTACAGAAAGGAATGGAAATTGAAGAAATTGTTGCTGAATTTACTAGATAAAAAGGGGGTGAAAAGATGTTAAACGGTCTTTATACTACAGCGCGTGGGATGACTGCTTTTGAAAGAGAAAATAATGTTTTAGCAAATAATTTAGCGAATGTAAATACAGCGGGTTTTAAAAGTGATCAGGTTGTATATGAATCTTTTCCTGAAATTTTGATGAAACGCCTAGACGAGTCTGGTTCTCATGTAATTGGAACAAAAGGGACAGGAAGTAAAATTAGTGAGACTTATACCAACTTTCAACTTGGAAGTTTGCAGCAAACCGAAAATCCACTAGATATAGCAATTCAGGGTGAAGGCTTTTTTGCAGTTCAAACTCCTGATGAGGTTTTGTATACAAGAAATGGACATTTTACCTTAAATCAGGAGGGTCAGGTTGTTACTACAGAAGGCTATCAGCTTTTAGGTGCAGGTGGTTCAATTCAAACCTATGGTGATACAATTGGGTTTAGCGAAGATGGTTCCATTGAAACTGACGGTGTGGTAGTGGATCAACTTCGGTTAGTTACTTTTGATGACTTACAGAAGTTAGAAAAAGTTGGTGACAATCTTTATCGTGCTAGTGAGGGTATGGAAGAAAAAAGTAGCTCGAGTATGGTTCTTCAGGGTTTTGTTGAACAGTCAAATGTGAATATCATACTTGGAATGACCCAATTGATTACTGCTACACGTATGTATGAGATTAGTCAAAAAGTGATTCAATCTCAAGATGAAACTCTTTCAAAGGCTGTGAATGAAGTAGGGCGAATTGGTGGTTAGTTATAATTAATTCGGCTGGACCTTATGGAAGCCGGAGAGATATTACTGAATGACGGATGTGATATCAATAAGAAAAATTATCAGCTAGGAGGGAATATATATGATTCGATCATTATGGACAGGTGCTTCAGGGATGCAAGCACAGCAATTGAACATAGATAATATTGCGAATAACTTGGCTAACGTTAATACTTCAGGTTTTAAGAAAAGCCGGGTAAATTTTCAAGATCTGATGTATGAAACTATTAAAAAGGCTGGAACACCTACTGCTCAAGGGTCGATTGCGCCTAATGGGATACAGATAGGAAATGGAGTTCGACCAGCATCTGTAGAGCGTCTGTTTTCACAAGGAAGTTTTCAGCAGACTAGTAATCCTCTTGATTTAGTTATTGAGGGAAATGGTTTTTTCCAGATTCAGTTGCCTGATGGTTCAATGAGTTATACAAGAGATGGTTCTTTTAAAATGGATGGAGATGGAAGAATTGTTACTTCAGATGGCTTTCCACTATTCCCTGAAATTTTTATACCTGAAGATACAGTAGCTATAAATGTTAGCGCAGACGGAGCAGTTTCTGTTGTCACTTCTACACAGGATGAACCACAGACTATTGGTAATATGGAATTGGTTCGTTTTGCTAATTCAGCAGGTTTAAGTAGTGAGGGACGTAATCTCTTTAAAGCCACTGTTGCTTCCGGTGCACCGATTATTGGTAACCCAGGTATTGATGGCTTTGGAACTATTGCTCAGGGTTATTTGGAGATGTCAAATGTTCAGGTTGTTGAAGAGATGGTTAATATGATCACTGCCCAGCGGGCTTATGAGATCAATTCTAAAACTATTCAGTCTTCTGATGAGATGTTGAGAACTGTAAGTAACTTGAAAAGATAGGTGACTACTTATGATCAGTTATAAAAGAAGATCAGTTGTAGTTATGCAAATTTTGGTTTTGTTTCTGATTTTCTTTTCGATAGTGTGTGTACCAGTAGATGCTGCTGAAAAAGTAAAGATTATTTTTAATCCTGAAGTTATTATTTCTGAAGAACGGATGTTATTAGATCATCTTGCTGAAATTGATGGAGAGGGGCCAACTGTTGAAAGATTGAGAACTATTGATTTTGGCCCTGCTCCTTCTCCTGGTAAATATTATACTTTATCTCAAGGTTCAATACATGCTGTATTACGACAGATGAAAATTGATCTGGAACAGATCGAGATTATCAATTTGACTTCAACAGGAATTATAGTTCAACGTGTGGGAGTTTTATTAGAAGAAGAAAAGGTTTTATCTACAATTTATGATTATATTTCCAGTAAACTTCCCTATTATGTAGAAAATGTAGAAATCAATCTTCGTCATTTTCCGGAAATTTGGGTACCTTCTTATGATATTAGACTCGAAGTAAGACGATATACCAATAATCGAAATTGGGGATTTATGTCGCTACCTATGACTGTTTTTATTAATGACAAGGAATATACTCGATTTACTATAAGCCTTGACGTGCGCATTTTTGGCACAGTTTTTGTAGCAAGTCAGCCTATTGATCGTCTGGAGATCATCACACAGGATATGGTAGAAGAGAAATATCTGGATATAACAAGACTAAATGGAGAACCGGTTTTTGAGTTGAAAGATGTGGTTGATAAACAGGCAAAACGTTCTTTTCGACTAGATACGGTTTTGATAAATAATTATCTGATTGAGCCAAAATTGGTTCACCGTAATGATCAGGTGACGATTGAGGTTTGGGCTGGAGCAATTCATGTTCAGACCTTTGGAAAAGCTTTAAGTGATGGAGCGAGAGATCAATGGATTTGGATAGAGAATCTAAGTTCTGGAAAGAAGATTCAGGCTAGAGTGATAGATATTGGTCTGGTTCGGGTTGAGTTAAATTGAAAGGGTGAATAAGATGTACAGAATTATAGGCTGTCTCCTGAGCTGTCTCTTGTTTTTTGCTATTCCAGTACCTGCCTCTGCTAATAGTCTTTGGATAGATGATGCTGCTGATGTTTATAAAAATCATGTGGCATTGGACATTGGTGATCTGGTGATGATTATTATATCAGAAAAGTCGACGGCATCTCAACAAGCAAGTACAGAGACATCGCAGGATACATCACTAGCGGCTGGCCCGGGGTTAGGAATTTTTAGTTTCGTTGAGAATTTCTCATTAAGTTATGATGATAAAAATGGTGCAGATGGTTCAACTTCCAGGCAAGGGACTTTGACTGCTGTTATTACTGCACAGGTTGTTGGTAAACAACCAAATGGGAATTTAATGGTTAGAGGTTATAAGATGATTAATATAAATGAAGAAAAACAGGAGATTGAAATCTTCGGAGTAATCAGGCCAGATGATGTACAGGCTGACAATACAATTGAATCTCGTTATATGACTGATGTTGAGATTAATTTTACTGGTCAGGGAGTTGTCGGAGATAAGCAAAAAGCTGGTTTGTTTGAAAAAATATTTAATTGGCTCTTTTAGGGCGAAGAAAAGGTGATTTAGGATGAATAAATATAAAAAAACCTTAATCATTTTCCTATTATTCGGACTTATATTGGTCCCATATTTGCCAGTGAAAGCTGCAAGTCCAAATGATCCTATGATTTATATACGAGATTTAACTCGTATTGAGGGAATTAGGGAGAACATGCTACAGGGTTTTGGTTTAGTTGTTGGCTTGGATGGTTCAGGTGATTCTCGATTTAGCCCAATTGTTGAGATGCTGAAGAACATGTTGTATGAGTATGGGATTGTTGCTGATGATCAACTCAAAGCTAAAAATGTAGCAGCTGTTTCCATGACAGCCATTCTTCCTTCGTTTGCTAGAGAGGGCGATTCTATGGACGTAACTGTTCAATCCATAGGTGATGCGAAAAGTTTACAGGGTGGAACATTACTGATGACAGCACTATATGCGCCAAATGGCCAGGTTTTTGCTGCTGCTCAAGGGTCTATTTCGATTGGTGGATTTAGTGCAGGTTCTGGTGGAAATACTGTTCAGAAGAATCATTTGCAGGTAGGGAGAATTCCTAATGGAGTCATCATTGAGAGGACTCTTGAACCGGATTTTAGTGATAAAATAGAGTTGGATTTTCTTTTAAAGGAATATAATTATGAAACGGCTACGTTGATCGTACAGGCTGTTAATGATCATTTCAAAGATACCACTTATGAAAAGATGTTAGCAAAGGCTGTTAATGCTGGTCGGATTCGGATAAAAATCCCAGTTGAATATCAACAAAACGTAGTAGGATTTATTGCTCAGATTCAGGGTTTACAGGTGAGAGCATCGATGAGGCCTAAAATTGTGATTAACGAAAGAACAGGAACAATTGTCATTGGACATAATGTTCGAATATCTACAGTAGCTGTAGCTCACGGTAATTTAACCGTAACGATTTCAACTCAGGAAACTACTACCAGTAATTCTGATGACGATGGGAATACTGAAACAAATACTACGACAGATGTTCAGGTAAATGCTGATGAGGAGAAAAATCAATTGCTAGTGGTTCCTACAGGAGCGACAATAGGTGATTTGGTAGAGGCTTTAAACGCGATTGGTGTAACCCCTAGGGATATCATTGCTATTTTGCAGGCTATGAAAGAGGTTGGGGCATTATATGCTGAGTTTGAGTTGATGTAGAGGGGAGTGGGGCAGATGAATATCATTAATGGTAGTCATTATAATCCTGACCAATATAGAACCGATCAATTTAAAAAGCAATTTATGAAAATTGAGGATAATGTAAAGAATAAAAAATTAGATACAGGTCAGAATCAAGGAGAAAAAGATAAAGCTTTATATGATGCTTGTAAAAATTTTGAAGCTATCTTTACTCAATTAGTATTTAAAGAGATGCGGAAATCTGTTGAAAAAAGTGATCTAGTCAATGGAGGTTTTGGTGAAGAAGTTTTTGAAGGCATGTTAGATGAAGAGATTGCTCAATCATCAGCGGAAAGTAATGGTTCATTAGCTAATCTTTTATATCAGCAGTTACGTTTGCAGTTGAAAGATTAATCTTGATATGGGTGGCGATTAGGGATGAATAATTTTAATAGAAATAAACCCGTTCCACTTTACTATCAACTAAAAGAGATGATCAAAAAACAGATTGAGAATAAAGATCTTAAACCAAGAGATTGTCTCCCATCAGAGCGCGAATATAGCGAACGTTTTCAAATAAGTCGAATGACAGTTCGACAAGCAATTACTGAATTGGTGAACGAAGGTTTATTATATCGCCAACAAGGAAAAGGAACTTTTGTGGCGGATCCTAAGATTGAGCAAGGATTAATGAAATTGACAAGTTTTACTGAGGATATGCTTAAAAGAGGTTTAGAACCTTCAGCTCGTCTATTGTCGATTGAAAATAGAATTGCAGATGAGCGTATAGCTAATATTTTAAATCTTGATGAAAATAGACAAATAATTATTATTAAACGTTTAAGGTTAGCAGATGGAGAATCGATGGCTATTGAAGCGTGTCATCTTTCACATTCGATTTTTTCAGAAATTGTGAGCGAAGATTTAGAGAATAAATCATTATATAAACTTTTGGAAACTCGTTATAAGATCAACCTTGTGAGAGCTAAACAGGTGATTGAACCTGCAACAGCTCAATTAGAGGATGTAAAATTATTAAATGTTCAGTTAGGTGATCCGATTCTTGTTTTGGGACGAACTACCTTTGATCAAAATGATAACCCAGTGGAATTTGTAAGTTCTAGATATCGTGGCGATCGGTATAAGTTTTTTGTGGAATTAAAAAAAATTTAAGAATACGGCAAAAAAAGTTGTTTTGGAAATTTTCAAGCAACTTTTTTTGCCGTATTTTTTTGAGTTAATAAAAAAACTACCGGCTAAATAGCCGGTAGTAAAGTAAATGTACCTTTAAAATATATATTAGGAGAACCAATGTATAAAAAGTTAGGGGAAAGGTGAGAAGTGGGTTCTCCTAATATAGGGGATAGGATGTTAGAGTGAGAAAAAATTTATAAACTTTATTTTTTAAGCTCGTTTTGGATAAAATCCATAACAAGCTCAATACTGGACTCTTTTAGGCCAAGGCTAGTGCATAATTCTCGGATTCGATCTAGATTATTCTCAACACCTCTGAAGAGTCTTTCAGTCTTTATCTGTAATGCCGAAGCAATTTTTTCGATCTCTTCAGGAGTGAGATTATCAGATCCATTCTCGACTTGACCGAGTTTAAAGAAGGATACACCAGACTTCTCATAAATCTCGTGAATTGTCATATTTTTAGTTTCACGAAGATTTTTTAATTCTTTGCCGATGTTAAACTCTTCTTCTTTTTCGTTTAAAAGTTCTGCAAGTGATATGTCAAAGGCGTCAACAATTCGGGAGAGAATCTCTAAAGAAGGTTTACGCTTATTTTTTTCAATCTGGCTTATGTAACTTCCCGAAACGCCTGTCTTTAATCCAAACTCAGCATAAGTCATGTTATGTGCTTTTCTAAGTTCTTTAATCTTCAATCCAATCTTTTCAATATTTAGCATCATAAGCTTTTTCCTCCCCGCAATCAAATTATAACCTAAATGTTTTAACTTGTCAACAGTTGCTTGAAAAAAATATTTTTTTATGCGCAATTGCTTGACACATTGTACAGACTATAGTACAATGTGTATGAAAAATAAGTAAAAAACTTTAAAGTTGTGAACAAATTAGATATGATTTGGACATATAGTTAGTCGGAATTTGCAATATGTTTACGATTGTAAAAATAAAGGGGTGAATCAGATGAATTATGTGCTTTATTTTTCTCGAGGTGGTAAAGAAAAACTTGAAAATGTCTCTTCAGTTAAACAAAATAGAAAAAAAATCACATTTATATTTACTGATGGTTTAGAATTAGTAGTTATGAAGCAGTATCTTTTGCACTATGAGTTGATTGAAGATAAAGCAAATGTAAATGAAGAGTCGATTCAAGATCCCTGTGTCCATACACTGAAGTGTTTTGATGATTTTTTAAATGATTTTGTCTATAAGGTTGAAAATGGACATCTTGGAGATACAATTGCTTTTAAACGTCTTGCTTCTGGGAATGGAAAATTTCATAGAGGTTTTTAACAACAATTTTTTGATTGTTAGCTAATAGCCGTAAGTGGTTTAAGATCACTTATGGTTTTTCTGTATATAGGTAAATTACAAATCAAGAAAAAGGAGGGTACAAATGAGAAAATTTTGTTTATCGATGATTGTGTGGGTAATTGTTAGTCTGATGACCTTAGCACCGCAAATTGATGCAAAAGATTATCGTCCCTTAATAACTGGAAAATTTGAGCAGGGCCAGCGGTTGTATTTATCCGAGGATGAAGGGATTGGTAAGGATTATTACTTTCGAGAAGGTTGGTTGAAATTCAAGCAAAAGCTCACGTCCAAAAGTTATTATTATTTTAAGATTCGATATGCAGATAATGACTTTGTAGATTACAATCAGTATAATAGTAGTACCATTGATTTGATGGGGAATTATACTTATCAATTTTCAAAGCCTTTGCGTTTCAAAACCGAAGTAGGGTTACGTGAAAAGAAATACCCTCTGGCAGGGGAGAAAAGTTATATTGAAATCAGCACAAGTTTTGAACTCTTTTTAAAACCCTGGGAAAAGGATGATATTCTTTGTAGATTGAGTTTACAGCAAGAAAATTATCAACAGAAAACTAAAAATAATCTGCTTTCTAATTTCTTTATTGAGTGGGAAAGGGATATATCGGATGGATTTTCTCTTTATAGTCAATACAAGCTTTCCACTCAAAACTATAACGATCAGGAATCTTTGAAAAATAAAATGAGACATTCTTTATCCATAGGTTTTGAGTATCAGTTATAGCAGGAAAAGGAGAAAAAAGCGCGAATAAGTAAAAAAGGAATACCATATAAAAAAAAAATTATTATTTAGTGGGGGGCTATTCATGAATACTGAAAGATTGATGGAAATTGCGGTAGAATTAGCAGGTCTTGATAATATTCCTGAAGATTCTGGTATAGTTGTTGAAGGCGAAGATATTAAAAAGGTTTTATTTGGTGTTGACATGGAGACTGCTGAGATTTTGATGGCTCAACAATTAAATGTTGATTGTGTTGTTACACATCATCCTAAAACGGGAGATCCACAGCAGGGCTTATTTAAGGTGATGTCTAACCAGATTCAACGGATGGTTAAAGCTGGGGTACCTATTAATAAAGCACAGAAAGCTATCAAGAAGAAAATAGATAAAATTGAGCGTGCTTTACATCCAGCTAACTATGATCGTGTAGCAACATCTGCAAAGCTGTTGAATATGCCATATATGGGTATTCATACCCCTTGTGATATTTTAGCCGAAAATACTGTACAGGATCATTTAGATGCAAAATTAAATGATAAGCCAGAGGCAACTTTACAGGATGTAGTAGATGCTCTAATGGAATTTCCAGAATATCAGAATACTAAAGCTCAACCAAAGATTCGCATCGGTGGCAAAAAAGACTATGCAGGTAAGGTTTTTGTAACTATGGCTGGTGGAACTGGTGGCGGTGCAGATGTAGCTAAAGCATATTTTGAAGCAGGAATTGGAACTTTAATAGTTATGCATATGCCAGAAGATGTACTGGACGCTATTAGAGAACAAAATATAGGTAATATTATTGTTGCTGGCCATATGGCAAGTGATTCTGTAGGAATTAACAAATTGATTGCTAAATGGGAAGAGGAAGGAATCGAGGTAATCAGATGTAGTGGGGTTGTTGATCCAACTATTAAAAAGTTTTAGGAGGAATAAGAAATGAAAAAACCAGTACTCTGGGTAATTGTTTTATTATTAATGGTAATCTTTGTGTCAGAAGATACTAAGGCCCTCAGTAATGGAGAGATTATCCCAGGACGCCAAATTGTTTGCTATAATGTTCAAGTTTTAGATGGAATTAAGTCTCTTTCGATAGCAGGAGAATGGGGATTAACTATGACTTTGTCTGCTGAGGGAGGATTTGTATATTCTAAAGAAAACAGTTATTTAGATTTGTTTCTTAAATTTAAACTTCATGAAAATAAGTTATTAGATGTATCTGGGCGTTTGGGAATTCATAGTGATTTTAACAGTGTAACTTCTGTTGAAAAGACTATTGGGGTTCTTTTTACCAAAGTTCATAATAATTATATTAAGATAAATAGTGGCATAGATTATTCGATGGATGAAGGAGATTTAGGTTATTTTGCTGGTATTAATTATCAATTGACATCTAGAACCTATTTTCAAGCTGGTTGGCAAAACTATTTAGGTAGTGGCCCTAGTGGAATTATGTTTGGTATTCAGACAGATCTTTAGATAGTATTTAATCAAATAAGTGAGGTGTATGTTGATGAATTACATACACCTTTTTTTGCTATATGTCGTTAAATAAAGGGGGTATCACTATTTGGCGGTAAGATCAAAAAAAGAATTACAAAAAGAAGATAAGGAATTTGTTGAATTTAATATTATTGAGTATAATATGTTTTGGTTGTTGCATCTTTTGATTGCGTTATTAATCATCTCTGCTATTGGAGGAGATGTTAGTTTATGCTTGGAAAAATTTTTAAATTTGTTAAATCCAGCAAATTGGTTTTGACATCTAAGTTATTTCTGGATATGAAAAATGATAAGGGAAGGGGTAAAAAAATGAGTGAAGACCTAAAGCTTACTCCATTGGAGTTTGAATATCTTATGACTCAAATTGCAAGAATTATGAATAAACTCCTCCGTGATAGTATGAAAGATGCTACGATTACTCCACCTCAGTTTTCTGCGCTGATAACGATTTATCGTGATGAAGATATGACTATTGGAGAAATTAGTGATGTGTTGTTTTTGGCAAATAGTACTGTTTCTGGATTGGTTGATAGACTAGAGAAGGTTGATTTAGTTGAAAGATATCGAGATAAAGCCGATCGGAGAGTGGTTAGGGTAAAATTAAAGGAAAAAGGACGAAGAACAGTAGAAGAGATTTTGGAAAAACGACGAAAGAAGTTAGAACGGGATCTGGGAATGCTTAATAGTAGCCAACAGAATGAATTACTTACTGATTTAACTCTTTTACTTAAGATTATGAGGAAAGAAGAAAGCTAAAGTTATAAAGTAAGTTGGGAATGATTATTACTCGGCTTTAATTATATTTATTGTAAGATATATTGCCATCGTATGCCTTGACAAATTATAGCAAAAAGTGTATACTATAAAAGTGTTGCAATGTTTCGAAAATTAAATGATTTCTAATTAAATTTTGTTATTATAAGTCGAAAACTGTCAATATATAAAAAATACATTACAAAGTTGTGAGTAGATTATTAATTATGATTAGCCCACAAAAAATAGTCACACAAGAGCTCCCGTACTATATAAAGGACTGAATTAGGCGGTTTCAGTTCTTTATATAGTATGGGAGTGTGACTAAAATACTTTTTGTGGACGAATCATTTATCTTTTGAGTTAAGACCCCCACTTCTATAAGTGGGGGGAATTGTTTTTAATCTTCAGTGGGGGTAGAATCCCCTACTGAAGCCCCGATGTTCAGCTTTAGCTGGACGAGTTCACTAAAAGTTTTAAATATATAAAAAGTATTCGAAGGTGGTGGTAGTGGCAATTCATTAGAGGTGTAGTAGTAGAGGGTTAGGCCAATTTTAGTCTGAGGGGGCAAAAATTGGAACAGAGGTGGGGGTTCAATGGACAAATCCAAAAGTAATCAGCTTAGCTGGTGTGAGGAAATATCTGAAGATGAATTGATTTTACTTGCGCAGGAAGGTGAGCGTGAAGCCGAGGAGTATTTAATTAAAACAAATATGGATATTGTCTATTCAAAGTCCAGATTGTTTTATATTAAAGGATTAGATCGCGATGATGTGATTCAGGAAGGATTAGTTGGACTGTATAAAGCTATTCGCGATTATAAAATTTCCAGAGAAGCTTCGTTTCGTGGTTTTGCACATTTATGTGTGAATCGTCAATTGATATCAGCAATAAAAATGGCAAATCGTCAAAAACATCTACCACTTAATACTTCGACTTCTATTGATCGGAAGTTGAAATATGCTAGAGACGATGGCGGCATGGGTAGAACTTTACTTGACGTATTGCCAGATGAAAATATGGATCCTGAACGTGATTTGATTAATCGAGAGTTTATTACTGAAGTGACTCAAGAACTTAAAAAAGTACTTACACCTCTTGAGTGGCAGGTTTTTACTAGTTATTTGGAGTCGAAATCATATAAGGAGATCTCCGAAGAGTTGGAGAGTAATGTCAAAACTGTGGACAATGCTCTGCAAAGATCACGTCGGAAGATTGATCAGATTAGAAATAAATTTGGAAATCAAGTTGCTAACTATTAGTAACCCTAAAAGCTGTTTCTGGCTAACGCTGGAAGCAGTTATTCATTTTTGGGGAAAAGGTGGTAAAGTAATGAAGTGTTGTCGTGTACAAGTATATGTTGCAGGACAAAAAATAGATAGATTTTATCGGATTCGTGTAGATATGACTTATGATCTAGCTATAGAGATGGCTGAACTGAAAAAAAGCGGTTATGAGTGGATTTGGCCTTTAACAGAATCTATAGGTTTATATCCTGGTTATCAGTTAGTAAAAATGTTAAAAAAACTACCATGGCTTAGTTGGCGTGTTCAGTTGGTTAAAAGCAGATGGAGAAATAAAATCAAAAAATGGTTAAAGAAAGAGAGATGGCTTAATGAATGGGGAGTAAAAATTTTACCTGAAAAAGAGCCGTTTATGATTTCTAATTTTAGTGATTTATCAACAGAGATTGGTTCTAATTGTCCAGAAATCATTAAACTTCGCGCTCTATTGAGGGGAAGAAATTTATATTTTTCCGAGATAATAAGCGGAATAAAAGAAATGGGTTTAAGAGACCAGACTTTATTAGAAGTTAAAAAGAATTTAATCTCATTGTTGGTAGCAGATGTCGTGGAAATGGTTCCTGCGAATCTACCTTTTGAATCATTTTGCTTAAGATGTGGACATACTGAACTTACTTTAACTCAATGTGGTATCTGTGGAGAAAGAACCTGGTATTGTCCTGAATGCCAATCTATGGGGGAGAGTTTAACCTGTCGCCCTCTTTTTCGTAGAATAGATCAAGCGCTCTTGAGAAACCAGAAAATGCAAGAGGTTGAGCTTAAGTTTTCTTTTCCACTATCTCCATATCAAAAAAAATTATCTGATTATTTGGTAAGTGGACTTAAAAATGATCAGGTGAGTCATTGGCTGATATGGGCGGTTTGTGGTGCAGGTAAAACGGAAATCACTTTTGCTTTGATAGCTGATGTCTTAGAGAGAGGTGGAAGGATTTTATTTACATCTACAAGACGCGAAGTGGTAAGACAGATGGTAGATCGGATGAAGAAAGCTTTCCCGAAAGTGAGTATTGTTGGATTATATGGAGGTTCAGAAAATAAATATTTCCAAAGTCAATTAACCATTGCTACTATCCATCAATTAGTTCGCTTCTATCATGCTTTTGATCTAATTATTTTTGATGAAGTTGATGCATATCCATATCAAGGTGATCAACGTTTAAAAAATCTTCTAAAGCGGAGTATAAAAAAAGAAGGGAAATTGGTTTATTTAAGTGCAACTCCAGGAGACGATCTTTTAGGTCAGGTTCGATTAGGACAAGTGGAGATGCTAACATTACCTGCTAGATTTCATCGTAAAGGGGTCCCAGTTCCCTTTCTCGAGAATTTAAAACTTCCGCCCTACCCAGACTTCAAAAAGATGCCTAAAGAGGTGAGAGAGAGGATTGAGGAGACGATATATCGTGATCTGGCTCAGTTGTATATTTTTTTACCAACACGAAGAATGGTGGAGATTTTTGGTCAGACTTTGCATAAATATTATAATGAGAAGGAGATATCTGATTGGGTGCAATATACTCATAGTCAGGATCTGAATCGTTCATCAAAGGTTGAGGGTTTTTTGCGAGGAGATTATCCAATTCTTGCTACTACGACTATTCTGGAAAGGGGTGTAACGGTTCCAAAGAGCAATGTTTTGGTTTTATATGCTGATCAGGAAAAAATTTTTCAACATCAAAATTTAATCCAAATGGCAGGACGTGGTGGTCGTTCTCTTTATTATCCTGATGCAAAAGTTTGGTTTTTAGGAAAAAGAATCTCCGGTGAAATGAAAAAGGCTAGAAAATGGATCATTGAGATGAATGAAGAAGCCAAAAAGAGGGGGCTATTGGATGCTTAAGATTCTAAATCCAATCTTAAAAAAAATCTATCCTGAGCCAGATTATTGTTGTCATTGTGAGAGTGAATTAACTGGTTGGGAAAATCAATATGGAATTTGTAATAAGTGTTTAAATTCCATTCAGTTTTTTTCGGATTTTGATCTAAAAGATATCCAAAAAGCAGAAAAGCAATATTTCGATCAGGTTCGGGGTGTAGCTTTTTATGAGGGGAATATAAAAGATTTAATTTATAGTTTTAAATATTATAGTAAACGTGAGCTTATTTTTCCTTTAGTAGAGTTAATGGTTGCTCACTATCCGATTGTTTTTCCAAAGGAAAAATGGGATGGATTTATTCCTGTTGCCATGCATGAAGAACGCCTTCGTGAAAGAGGCTATAATCATGCACTACTATTGGCGCGAGGTCTATCTTTTTATTTAAATCTTCCTTGTTGTGATTGGGTTACCAGAATAAAGGAGACACTCCCGCAGAATAAATTAAATCGTGAAGAAAGGCAAAAGAACATGGAAGGAGCCTTTCAATTGAAAAAAGAAGTGAAGGTAAAAGATAAAAATTGGTTAATTATTGATGATATTTTTACAACTGGTACTACATGTGATGAGATTGCTCGGGTATTAAAAGAAGCTGGTGGAAGACATATAGGAGTTTATGTTTTGGCATCTGGTAGAATTAGTTAGGTAACAGATTCTTTCTAAATTTTATCCACAATCTAAAGACTTGATATTGTACGGCTAAAAGGGAGTTTTCCCCACTATCCACAACTAAATTACAAATATAACCAAAAGTTATCCACTTATATTTTGCCGCGAACGTACTGATATATCAACTTATTTAGAAAGTTATCCACATTATCCACAAGTTATACAGAAAATCTGTGGAAAAGTCGTGGGCGAATCATTTTAATATTATTTTTTAAGATGAATAGTAAAAAAGTATCTACAAGATACTAAAGATGAAAGAGGAAACGATGAGAAAAATCGTTGAAATGGAAGGATTCTCATTATATTTGTTGAATAAATATAACAAGGATAAAAAGAGAGGAGGCATAGCTATGAAAATTGCAATTCGTGGAAAGAATTTGGAACTCACCAACGCGCTAAAAGGCTATGTGGAAGAAAAAATAGGGAAGATTGAAAAGTATTTCCAAGAGGCTTTTATTGAAGCTCTAGTAGCATTAGAAGTGGAGAAGGAGCGCCATATTGTAGAGGTTACCATTATGGTAGATGGATTAATTTTGCGAGGTGAAGAAAGTTCCGGTGATATGTATGCTTCCATTGATGGTGTTATTGACAAATTAGAACGTCAGGTTCGCAAACATAAAACCAGAATTAATCGCAAGATTCGCGAACGGAAGCAGGAATTTAAATTGCAGTTTGTGAGTGAACCAGGTGAACTTGATAATGAAGAAGAACCTAAGATTGTGAGAACTAAACGTTTTTCCGTTAAGCCTATGTCAGTTGAAGAGGCTGTTATGCAAATGGATTTAATCGGGCATGATTTCTTCGTATTTACGAATGCTGATACCGAAACAGTAAATGTAGTTTATAAGCGGAAAAATGGTCAATATGGATTGATTGATCCTGAATTCTAAAAATTAAATTTTTATATATTAAAAAACCGATTGGCATATACCAATCGGTTTTTTAATAATTTAAAATTTAATACTGTATTCAATAAAGTTACCAGTGATAATTAGGTTTTTATGTTTTATTGTACTTTGTCCGATGAGTATTCCAAGATAAGCACCAACTAAAACATCACTAGGATAGTGAACACCAGTATAAATTCGTGAAATACCTACAAGTGAGGAATAAGTATAAAAGTAAGGTGTATATTTTGGATATTGGTGACTTAAAACAGTGGCAACTGCAAATGCACCTGTTGTATGACCAGATGGAAAACTTCTATGATCAGTAATTTTATAATCTCCGACAAAGTTTACATCACCTAGAGTAGCTCCTGGTCGTGGGCGTTGTACTATTGATTTTGCTATATTTGTTGTCCACCAGGTTTTTAAAAGGGCTGAAGTGATTAAGGTAGCAGTATCCTTTTCTCCAGCTAGATAAAAACCACCAGCAACCAATCCTTGAGTTAAACCGTCCCCTGAGTGAGTAATTAGAAGCATTGGTTGATCTAAAGACGATATATGTAGGTCTTGATTAATAAAATCAAAAATAATTTCGTCTAAACTTTTCTCTTGAGCACTAATAGGAAATGCAAAAAAGAGAACAATAACTAGAGCTAACAATATTTTTTTTGTTATTTGATTCAATTGGAGTCCCCCTTAGAGTATTATGAGTATGTTTAGTACTTATATCATAGCAAAACTTGTGTTTTAATACAAGGTAAATATTTATATATAATAATTTGGCAGGAAAAGGGCCAGTAGAGGAAGAATAAATAAAATGTAAAATAAACCATAGGATAAGGAGTTGGAAATGTGCGCAGATTAGAAGTTCATAAAACACCAGGAGAAAAAAACTCATTACTTCACTGTTGGAAAATTAAAAATCCCCTATTGGTTATTTGGCAGTTTTTAATAATAAGTATTTGTCGGTTCATGCCATCCTTAAGAGCAAAGGTTTGGTTAATTCGTTTAATTAGAGTAAAGGTTGGAAAAAATACAGCCTTTGGTTTAATGAGCATGGTTGATGTTTTTTGGCCTGAACTTATTACTATAGGAGAAAATTGCATTGTGGGGTATGATTCAGTAATTCTATGTCATGAATTTTTGGTTAATGAATGGCGAATTGGCCCTGTGGAAATAGGCAGAGATGTATTAATTGGTGCGAATAGTACAATTTTAGCGGGAGTAAAGATTGGTGATGGTGCAATAATAGGTGCAGGGACTGTTGTGCACAAAGATGTTCCTCCTGGAGCTTTTGTTATAGGCTCACCCATGCAGATTAAAGAAAGAGGAAAAGTCGATGAATAATTTGTATAAGTTACAGCAAAAAATTATGACAACTCCATGGTTTTATTGGTTGGTAATGGGGATTAGCCTGATTGGTTCAATCTATGGGTTCTATTGGTATAAATATCAGTTAGCTGTAACACCATTTAAATTTTGGTTTTTTACGCCTGATTGTCCTAGAGCGGTGTTTTTCTTTCTAATTTGGGTTTTTTTAGTTGCTAAAAATCTTCCTAGCAATACTTTTAGAGTGATAGTAGTTGCAGATTTGATCAAATATGGAATTTGGACAACGTCTGTAATTGGATTGTTTTGGTTTGACAGAGAGCTTTACTATTTCCAACATATAATGCTTTTTACTAGCCATTTTGGAATGTTGGTTTTAGGTGTAGTTTTTGCAACTAGAATGAAGATTAGTAGGAGAGGATTTTGGATTGCATCAATCTGGCTTTTTGTCAATGATTTTGTTGACTATTATTTTGGAGTATTTCCATGGTTGCCAGATGGAAGAAGATTGCCAGAGGTTAGGTTTGGAACTTTTTTGTTAACAGGGTTTATAATAATTTGGATGTTTGTAGTTTATTATAGATCTCATCATCGGTTAGGCCATCAAAGTGAAGTGGAGTGTTTAGATAAGTAAGAGGAAGTTTAGAGTGGAGTGAATAAATATGGAAAAATATAGTTATAAAGATTATTTTAAGTGTTATTGGGGATTTATTAAACCTTATCTAGGTCGGCAGGTTATTGGTTTTTTCTGTGTTTTATTATCGACCCTTCTAGGTTTAACTTCACCGTTGCTGATGAAATATTTGTTGGATTTTGCTTTAGTTGATAAGAGTATGGAATTGGTTTATATAATTTTAGCAATCTCTCTAGGAGTATTGGTTGCACAGAATACTGTTTCAATTTTTCAAGAGTATATTTTTGGTTATATTCGTAATCGTTTAGGATATGATTTAAGAATGGCTTTATTCGATAAACTTTCAGAAAAAGATATTCTATTTTTTCATAAAAAGAATGTAGGAGAGTTGATGAGTAGGATTTTTCAAGAAGTTAGAGATGTTTTATCACTTTTTTCAACTACTCTAATAAGATTAGTTACTGAAATTGTTAGTTTTGTAGCGACTATTGCAATTATGTTTTCCTT
Source organism: Halanaerobiales bacterium (assembly GCA_030627905.1). Classification (GTDB taxonomy): domain Bacteria; phylum Bacillota; class Halanaerobiia; order DY22613; family DY22613; genus JAGMES01. Next base: position 12,950 of record DAOVRZ010000010.1, on the reverse strand, counting down.
AAATTGGCAACTTGCATTGATTGTTTGTTTTTCTATACCACTTGTTGTAATAGGGTTGAAATATTTCAATCCTAAATTTCAAAAAGGTAATCGGGAAATCATGGAGAATTATGCTCAAGCCTCAAATGTATTACAGGAAAATTTGCAAGGTATAAGTATTCTAAAATATTTTAGAAAAGAAAGATATGGAGTACTTAGATTTTCAAAAAGTTTACATACATTGATCAACTCTCAGATGAAAATGGTCTATTTTGGTATTTTAAATGGACAATTTATGTCTTATGTTTATGCTATTGCTCCGACTGCACTGATAGTTTTTGGTGGGAAGCTGGTTATTGAAGGTATTATGACAATTGGATCATTTACTGCTTTTTATTCTTATCTAGGAAGATTGTATGGCCCAGTGCGTTCTCTTGCGCATTTGAATATAGAATTACAAAGAACATTAACAGCTTTTAATCGTTATTATGAATTGCTTCATGATTTTGATGAAAGTGGAGATGAAGGAGAAAGGGTACTTTTAGATAAAATTAATAATGAGATTGAGTTGAAAGGAATTACTTTTGCGTATAATGAAGAACAGGATAAATTATTAGATGATTTTTCATTGACTCTAAAGCCTGGTCAGATGATAGGAATTGTTGGCCGTAATGGTATAGGTAAATCGACTTTATTCGGCTTAGTTACCGATCAATATAAGCCAATGGAAGGAAAGGTATCTATAGATAGTATACCTATTGGAAGTTTGAAAAGGAAATCTCTTCAACAATTATTTGGTGTTGTACCACAGGAAACATATTTATTTAACCTGAGTATAATGGATAATATCAAACTTGGAAGACGGGATCTTTCTTTTAAAAAGATTGATGAATTAGCGGAAATGTTGAATATTAGAGATTTTATTGAGTCATTGCCAGAAGGATATGATACAATCGCTGAAAAAAGTGGAGAAAATTTTTCAGGGGGGCAAAGACAGAAGATTGGAATCATCAGGGCAATGGCAGCTGACCCTCAGGTTATTCTGTTAGATGAAGCAACTTCAGCTATTGATGTGGAGACAGAAGAAGAATTTTTTGAATGGCTTGCTAAGAACAAGAAGGATAAGATTATTCTATTTATCAGCCATAAACCTCACCTTTTGCGTTATGCTGATAAGATTATTCGTTTTGAAGGTGTAAATGAGATAGCTATTGAAGAAAGTTGTGAGATGATCTCTTGATCATCTTTTTTTCTTGAAGGAATAATATAATTTGTGGAGAAAGAACTATATATTCCATCAAACAGGTATCACTAATCCAGTGAACTCGTCCAGCTAAAGCTGAACATCGGGGCTTCAGTAGGGGATTCTACCCCCACTGAAGATTAAAAACAATTCCCACCACTTATAGAAGTGGGGTCTTAACTCAAAAGATAAAGGATGTAATAAGATGACTTTTGAAAAACAACTAAAAGATTATGCACATAAGATAGGTATTGACCTTATCGGATTCACAACTGCAAACTCATTTCCAGATGACTATGAACGTTTGCAAAAAATGAAAGAGAAAAATTATCTATCACCCTGGTCAGAGCAGGATTTGCATAAACGTTGCAATCCTAAAATTTTGATGGAAGATGCGGAGTCGTTGATTGCTATTGGTATTTCTTACTTGACTTCGGAAAAGGAAGAGTTAGAAGATAGGGAAAGATCTTCTTTTCAGGGAAAATTGGCCCGATTTGCCCAATATCAGGATTATCATAAACTTTTAGCTGAGAAAATGGAAGAATTGGTTTCATTTATTCGTAAGTCTTATCCAGAGGTGAAGGCAGAGATTTATGTTGATACTGGCCCGCTTATTGATCGTGCAGTTGCATATCGAGCTGGGTTAGGTTTTATTGGTAAAAATTCTGCATTAATTCATCCAGAGTATGGATCATTTCTGGCTTTAGGAGAAATTCTGATTAATATTCCTTTGAAGGCTGACCAACCTATGAAAAATGGCTGTGGAGAATGTGCACTTTGCATCAAGGCTTGTCCACAGCAGGCGATCAAAGCTCCAGGAGAGATCCAGACTAAGGATTGCTTATCACACTATACACAGGAAAAAGGTTTTTTGAAAGAGGCAGTTAGAAAACAACTAGCTAATCGACTCTGGGGGTGTGATACTTGTCAGGATGTTTGTCCTTACAATCAGCAGGCGCGATCAGGTAAGGGACTCTTCAAAACTCATAAGTTGGGTAAAAAGCCTGATATTCAGCAAATTTTGAACCTTTCAAATGCTGATTATAAAAAACTAGTTGGTAATACATCAATGGCCTGGCGGGGAAAACGTATATTGCAACGTAATGCTCTGATTAATTTGGGTAATACTTGCGATTCTAATGCAATTCCCATTCTAAAAGAAGCTCTTAACGATCAACGGCCAGTTATTAGGGGAATAGCAGCTTGGGGTTTAGGTCGAATTCGAGGTGAGAAGTAAGAACATTACTTGAGGAAGCTTTGAAAATAGAGAAAGATGCTATGGTAAGAGCTGAAATAGAGAAAGGATTAAAGTAATAATTCAATCTTATAGCGTAAACTATCATGGAGGTGGCAGAGTTGAAAAAAGTACTCTTATCAGGATTTGAACCATTTGGAGGAGAGACGATCAACCCATCTTTGGAGTTGATTCATCGTTTGAAAGATGAAAGTTGGGATGGATTAGAAGTCCATCTAGTTCAATTACCTGTAGTATTTGGTGACTCGGTAGAGAAGCTTAAAGAAGCGATTACTGAAGTTAATCCAGATGTGGTGATTGGGATTGGACAGGCAGGTGGAAGGACAGCATTGTCGATTGAACGGGTGGCTATAAATATTGATGATGCAATTATTGCAGATAATGATGGCAAGCAACCAGTTGATAGATCTATTGAAATGGATGGTTCAGAAGCGTATTTTAGTACCATACCCATCAAAAGAATGATGAAAGCGGCTCTAGAAGCAGGAGTTCCGACTATGGTATCAAATAGTGCAGGAACTTATGTATGTAATCATCTTATGTACGGAATTTTACATTTATTGCGCGATACAAATAAAAGGGGGGGCTTTATTCATATACCGTTTCTACCAGAACAGGTAGTGAAAAAGCCCAATCAGCCTAGTATGTCATTAGATACGATGATCAAAGGGTTTAAAGCAATGATTATGGAGACGATTTTGGAGGAAAAAGATGAAAAATTAGCTGCAGGAACGCTGGATTAATAGGATTATATAAAAAAGAGAGGTATTAACCTCTCTTTTTTAATTTAAAGTAAAACCGTTAAGATGTTTTGGTTTCTTTAGTTGGACACAGAAAACCAGACAACAGATCATTAATACATACTTTTTCTAACTCTCTAATCATAGCTTTATAAGCTTGTTGAAAAGTTTTATGAAGAGTACAGTTTTTTTGTTGTAGACAGCTTCGTTCTTGATCCTTACAATCATAAAATTGTTCTTCTTTTTCAAAAAGGGTGACTACTTTTGCGAGTGTGATCTCATGAGGTGATAGGTTTAAAGTATAACCACCTTTAAATCCTTTGCTGGATTGTACTAAATTAGTATTAGCTAATTTTTGCATAACTTTTGCTAAATAAGTTTGGGAGATTTGCTGCATCATAGCAAGTTCATCAACACTGATTTCTTCTCCTTGATATAGAGCTAAAATCATCAAAGAATGAATTGCATATTCACTCTTAAGGGATATTTGCATTCTCTCCCCTCCTTATTTTATATTTTAGTTGATAAATTTAATTAATTATATCACAATAAATGGGTATCAACAACTTTTTAATTTTAGATATATTATGGTTTATGAGTCATAACTTCAACAATATTACTATTAATTTTATCAAGACTATATTTACAAATTGTATATGCTCTAGAAATAAAAAATATTTTTTCGTGAGGAAACCTTATTTTAAATAGTTCTTCTGGAAGAAAAGATAAATCATGTTTTAACTTATAATTTAAAAAGCTTTCAGCTTCTTGAGAAATATATTTTTCCATCATAATGTTCACCTTATTGGTATATATTTGGCATCTTTGTTTAGAGAATCTTTTGGAAATTTATTATTTTCGTAAAGTCGTTGGCAAAGAGGATAGGGCGCATTTATATCTTTATAGAAAGCATAGGCATCAGCGCGGCAAGCCCCCCCACAATGTATTACATGTTTACATATTGTGCAAACACCTTTCAAAGTACCAATACTGTTGATTCTTTCTTCTCTTATTTGTTTTGCATTTTTCCAAATTGTTTCTAGATTATTTTCCAAAACATTCCCTAGTTTATACTTATCGTAATTTACTTGAACAAAATCAGTACAAACTGCTACTAGTCCTTCTGATGTTATGCTACAGGAATTAATTCCGCGTCTACATCTAGGTAAAGCTAAATCAAGGTGCTTTAAAGTTGTTTCTCCTGTTAAAGCGGGGGGAGCACCTATATGAATTTTGAATGGATAATTTTTTTCTTTTTCCTGATTTAGATAATCAATTAATTTCAAAATCTGGTGGTCAGTTAATTGATTATCCATATTTTCAGTCGCTCTCCCAACTTGTATAAAATGTGGAGAGACCCCGAGGATGTTAATATCTAGTTTTTTGGCTAGTTCGATTAATTGCCCACTTAATATTTCTTCATAATTATGAATAGTTGCTGTAGTTGAAATAATAATTGGAATATTATGTTTTCTTAATAAAATGATGTTCTCCTTAATTTTACCTAAGACATGTGTTGTATTTCTTAACGCATCGTAACTTTTATCAGAAATCCCATCTATACTAATTTGTATAAAAACTTTCTTTAGATTTGAAAGTTTCTCTACTATTTTTTGATTTAGTAAAAATCCATTAGAAAGTATTAGGATACCCACATTTTTGGAATCCAAATGTTCTAGAATTTCAAATATTTCCGAATGAACAAAAGGTTCACCACCAGTTACTTTAGCTTCAGATAAACCTAGCTTACATAAAGAATCAATTATTTCTTTCCATTTGGTTGTATCTAATTTATCCTTATTGCCGGTTTCTGGACTAGAGGACATAAAACAGTGTTTACATTTAAAATTGCATTTTTGGGTGATGACTAAATCAACATCTGTAATAGGTTCAAAATCCATTTCGCCACGTATCTTAATAAAACTTTGGTCTGTGTTGATTAAAGTTTCTAAAATATCATTATTAATCTTTTTCCAGGTAGTATCTACTTTAGTTTCAATAGATATGTAATTTTCTTTAGCGAAATCTTTCAAAAGTTGAAACAAAGTCTCTAGAATTTCTTCTGTGTCTTCTATTTTGAAATTTATCTTTATTTTATCTATTAATTCTTCTATTTCCAAGTTTTTATCTAAATTTTGCCATACATAACCGGCTGCTTATTTAAAATAACACCTGGATAAATAATATACTGAAAGTCTTCTGAATTTTCAGTAAGTTTACGAGCTAGAACATTGTTAATAACAAAACGTAGATTCTTGTTTCTATAATATAAAGCCATTTAAAATCCCCCTTTTTGTTCTTTGAAAGTTTTAGGAATGCATAAAAAATATTCATAGTAATATTAACACAATTTTTAAAAAAAGACAAGCTTGAAAAATTAGATTAGGTATGTTAAGATATTTATGGGAGGTGAGTTAAAATGACATTCAAACCAGAAATATTTAAATATGAAGTTGAAGGTTCTTGCAGTAATGGTCATCAACATCTCACTTAAAATAGCGTAAATAGTAGGGTGATATAATTATCATCCTATTATTTATGTACTGAAAAGTAAAAAGGAGTTAATTTATTATGCAAGTAAAGTTATTGCAGGATATACTGCATAGTGCAAAAAAAATTGGAGGAATATATAGCGATATTTTTATTGAAGAAAAGCATAACTATTCTGGATTCATAGTCAATGACCAAATTGAGGATACTTTTTATGGAGTTGAAATAGGTATTAGCGTTAGGGTTATTTTTGCTAATGGCAGAAACATTAATATAACTACAAGTGACCTTACAAAATTGAACTTAAGAAGAATTGGATTAGAGTTATTAAAGTTACCTAATCATATAGATGCTGATTTTAAAGCTACAAACGTCACAGAAGAAAATATAAAATTATTCTCAGAAAAAAACCAAATGGTTAGAAGAACTAAAAAATATTCAAAAAGCAAGTTATAATATAAGAAAAAATAATATTTCTACAATAACAAAAAAATACAATTTAATAAATCGTAAAATACTAATAATTAATTCAGATAATCTGTTTTTAGAAGATACTCAAACAGAGAGGAGTTTGGATCTAAATTTATCTATAAACGTTAATGGATATTTAAGTTATAGTAATGAATATATTAGTTTAACTGGAAATAGTTATATCAAAAAAATATAATAGAAAAAATGATAAAATCTGCCTATATAACAGCACTTTATAAAACTAAACCCAAAGCAAATAACTTAGATTTAAATAAACTAGCAATTGCCTTTCATAGTGGTGAGGGAGGGATTCTTCTACATGAAGTCTGTGGTCATGCTTTTGAACTGGATAATATTAAGAAGGGTTCCTATGTAAGTACTATACTTAAGAAAAAAAGTAAAATTAATGCTAACATAACGATAATTGATGATCCTACAATACCGGGTTTGAGCGGTACATATAGGTTGGATGATGAAGGACAGCAGGGAAGAAAAAAGGTTTTAGTTAGTTCTGGTGTTCTTACACTAAGGAGTTATTTATCTAATCTAAACTGTTTAGATTATAATATAGAATTAGCTACAGGCAATGGTAGGCGTAGTAGCTACGAAGAGAGACCACTCTCTAGGATGTAAAATTTTTACTTAAAACCTGGAAATAAAGATCCAAAAGACATCATCGGTTCCATTCCAATGGGATTATACATTAAAAAGTTGGGTGGAGGCCAAGTAAACTCAATTACTGGAGATTTTTCTTATAGTGTGAAAGAAGCATATTTAATAGAAAATGGTAAAATTACTTTACCAGTTAACCCGAAGTCCTTTGTTGGAAAAGCGAGTGAAATTTTAACCAAAGTAGAGCTAATAGGGGATGATTTGAAATTTAAATCAGTAAATTGTTTAAAAGGTGGACAATTAATTTCTTGTTTTGCTGGTTCACCAACATTTTTGCTGAATAATTTATCATTTAATTATTGAGGTGATATTGTTTGGATTATACGCTTTTTTTAGATAGGTTAGGAGAATACGGACTTGATGATTTAGAGCTTTACATTCAAGTTATGGATAAAAATGAGATATATTTTGACCATAATAATAAAGTTACATATAACAAGGTAAGATCTAATGGGGTTGGAATAAGAATATTTAAAAATTCTAAAACGAGTTTCGTTTATACCTCTTTAAATATAGATGCTATGGATAGGGCTATTAGAATTGCAGTTAGTAATATTTCAAATCAACAAAAACAAAATAATTGTGAATTACCAGCTAGTACGGAAAAAGAAGAGTTTAGATGAAAAGAAAGAAATTTTGATTCAAGGGATAATTTTCGTTCTGAACCTAAGATAGGACCATCAAACTTATATATTGAGAAAGGTAACTTGCCATTTTTAGAAATAATAAAAAATATTCATGATGGAATATATATAACTAATATCTCTAATCTTTATACAGGTGTGGATAGGAAAAATGGTGAAATAACCGAAATGGCAAAAAAAATTTTCGTTTCTGGAAATTTAATTAATTTACTACAAGAGATAAGTCTTATAGGTGATGATCTTTATTTTGATCCAATATGTGAAGGGTTTGGTTGCCCGACTTTTGTTGTTGATAAACTTCAAATATAAAGTTAGTGGGAGGATAAAATGTGTAATATTGTAGATTTCAGAGGATATTTGTTTACTGAAAAAATTCTTGATGTAGGTGCTGGCGGGGAGGAAATAATACTTAATGCGACAACAGGTAAATCTGTAACAGCATTAGTTAAGAAAAAAAGTGAAATTAGTCATTCAAAATTTAACAATAGTCCTAATGTCAAGTGGGTGTATGGTGATGCTTGTAAATTAAAATTTCCTGATGAAACTTTTAGTACAGTGACGATGTTTTGCACATTAATGTATATAAGAGGAATTAAAGAAAAGTTACAGGTGTTAAGTGAGTGTATTAGAGTTTTGAAAAGTGAAGGTAAGTTATATGTATGGGATTTTGATATTGCTATAGACTCAGAGATGTTTAATGGTAATTTGGAAGTTATATTACCAGGCAAGAGGAAGTCTAAATCTGTAGGTTATGGTATAGGTGGGGTAAATTTAAAACAAGATTTCGATGAGATAAAGGAGTACATAGAAAAATCTATGACAATTGAAGTAGCTAAGCTGGAAGATTCTTTTTTTACAATAATAGCTCAAAAGTAAGGGGGATAGTACATTATGGAAGATGTAATATTAAGAACCGAAAATTTACGAAAGGTTTATACTGGTAATGTTATTGCGAATAATAATTTAAGTATTAATATAAAAAAAGGGGAAATCTTCGGATTGCTTGGTCCAAATGGTGCAGGGAAGACGACTTTTATCAGGCAAATTGCTGGTTTAATTTCTCCTACTTCAGGAGAGATATATTTTGAAGAGATAAATGTAGTTGATAACCCCAATATAATACCCAACTATATTTCTTATTTTGGTCAGCAAATAATGATTCTTGATAGCCATCGGGCATGGGAATCTGTTTATTATACAGGAATTTTTAGGGGGTTGTCAAAATTTGAAGCTATGAAACAAACTAATCTTTTGCTTGGACTTTTCAAATTAGATAAGCAGAGGAATAAGTTAATGTCTAAATTAAGTGGTGGTCAAAAGAAAATTGTTGGAATTATTTTTAAAAGAGGGATATAAAACCGAAGATTTTTCTTTTGAATTTGGAGACTCAGATTTTATTTCTAGCTATACAAAAGTTAAAGAAGGTGTTTGGCGGTTTTTAACTAAAAAGCAGCTTGCAAGTAAAGTCTTTTCAAAAATTGTTGAAGAAGTAGGTTTCGAAAAACTTGATGATTTTAGAGTAATTACATCTACTTTAGAGGATGTCTATTTAGCATTGGGGGGGAATAAAGATGGAATTCGATAAGATTTTTGATACCTATTCTATTCAGAATAATCTAAGTAGCTCTGGTTTTGTACTTAGAAATCTAAAACATTATAAAGCTTTTGATTACTATGCAACTCTTCCTGTATCTAAAATGTCATTAATTGTTGCATTTGTGACCCGCTCAACTTTATTGTCAATTCCATCAATGGTAATAATATTTCTTGTAGGTTCTTTGTTTTTTCAAATTCCGATACATATACATCCGATAATTGTACTAATTATAATTTTAGGTGGTTATTCATTGTTGCGTATTTTGATATATTGATTATAGCTTTAATCTCTATAGTTTCAGTGTATTTGGTCGGGGTGAAGTTAGATTGGAGGGTAGAAAAATAAAATTAATCGTGGGCATATAAGTTAGCACTCTTCTAAATCATGCGTATTCCTTAGAGAGAATACGCATGATCTAGAAGAGTGTTTATTATTTTTCGCTGATGTTGAGCATGACGATTTCTTTGATGGGTTTGATTTTGGGTATTTGTGTAGCTGAACACGAGCCAAGAAAGGGTTTTAGATCGAAAATTATTTGTCATTTAAGTTGTTATGCTCACACATAATTAACTATAGAAAGAGGGTAAAATTGGAAAATATTACTGATAAATAACTTCGTTTCTTCCTTAATAAAAAATCTAATTTCACAGAAAAAAATAATTAAATTGTAAATTTTATAAGTAAACTATTGATTTAACTTTCTGTGGGTGATATAATAATATTGAAAAAAGATATAATTTGTTCATAAAAAAATATAGGGAGGGAATAGAGCGATGAATGGGGATTTTGTATTATCACCAGAAAAATATTACGAAGAAGCTAAAAATATGTTGAAAAAGAAGGATTTTGTAGAATTTGTGTCGAAGATTAGCGTTGCAGTAGAATCTTCACACAATGACAAAGATATGCTTGCTAAAACTTCTTTTTTAAAGGTGAAAGGATTAATTGTCTTTAATCAATATCGAAAAGCTTTAAAAAATATCTCAGAAGCCTTAAAGCACAACGAAGGAATAGAAGAATTTAAGTTGACGAAATACAGAGGAGTTGCTTTAGGTTATTTAGGAGAACTAAAGCAAGCCATCAATATATTTAAAGAGCTTTTAACTAAAACTGATGATATTAATCTTTTAGTTGAGACATATATTAATATTGTTTGGGCTTATTTATCTTTAAATAGAATCGAAAGTAAAGAGGAAAATTTGAAAGAAGCTAAACTCTATTTGGATTTAATCAATAAACATGTTGATTGCTTAAATAGTCAAAAACTAAGACAATTATATACAAATTATAGTGATTACTACTATTTCGTTGGGGATTATAATAAAGCTATCGAACTGCAACAAAAAGCAATTGATTTTTGTGAGGAAGAAAATTTACCAAAAGTATATAACAATTTAGCTGAATTACATTTAAAATATGATGAGTTTGACATAGTAGAGAAATATGTTCATGATGCAGAAGTATTAGCATATGAGTATGACAATTCTTTTGAATTTGCTCAGTCTCAATATATTCTGGGAATGGCATATCAAAAGGATAAACAATTTTTAAACGCTAAAGATTGTCTATATGTAGCATTGGCATATTTTTGTAAAGCTCAAGCATATACTTATGCGTTTAATTGTTTTAAAAAAATGTTGGAAATATCTCAAGTGTTCAATATTGAGAGTATTAAACTTTTAGAAAAAAGTGTAAAGGTTTATTTTGAGGATACACCATTTCACCAAAACTTTTAATAGGAGGATGTGGAAATGAAAAAGATTTTTATTATTTTATTATTATTTTTGGTACTTTGTGTAGGAAGTTTGGGAATTTACGCTAATGATTCTAATGTGAATAGTTCTAACGCTAATGGTTCTAACGATTATTATACTAACGATTCTTCGGGTATGATTGTTTATTGTACACCAGAGCCAAATATTGAATAAAATTAATTATATGAATTGATGTCCTAAATTGAAATGAAGTGTTCTGTTTTTGCTGATCCTTATGCTGTTCCAGGTGAGAATTATTCTATTTTTTTGTAATACTCGCTGATTAGAGGAGACGCGATTTAAGAGAAGACAACAAATACATATTTAATATGGCGAATAGTCATATCTGGAGTGAGTTAACGCGCTCCTTTTTTTTTTGCATAATAAAAATACTTAAAACTCCTAGGGTAATCCCCTTGGAGTTTTTTTGTTAGCTTAAGAGTTTATGTTTTCATTTAAATTTTTAATGATGTTTGCAATCTGGTCATCTGTTAAATCTGCATTAATTATGTATTTCATTAGATTTATTTTACTATTTTGATGGTCGGTTATATTTTCTAATTTTAAAATGTTGGTGATCTTATCCTGATCTTCCTTTGAAATTGAGGTGTTACCTTCTACAATGTCCATTATTTGTGAAAGAGAAATTTCAGCCCTTTCTGATAGTTCTTCATAATCCCAACTTAACTCATTGAGTCTGGTGTTTATTTTTTCAATGAAGTCCTGATGAATCATTTCTTTGGTCGGAATAAATAAGGAATATAGAGGCACGTTCATGAAAGTTGCAAGACGAAACAGAAATTTGAGTGAAGGAAAATGCTCTCTATTAATAATTCTATGAATATGACTTCTGTTTACATCAGTAGCTTTGCCAATATCCTCAAATGTAAGTTTATTCTTCTTTTTAAATTCTGCAATTTTGTGAGCCAAAACTTTGAATTCAAAACGGTTTTTAGGCATACGTAAACCTCCTTAAAAGTTATCTAACCTTATTATACTACTTTGTTAAAAAATACGCAACAAAATAGTTGACTGCCACGGAACAATAATATATAATGATAGTATCCCCGTAAAGAGTGGCAGCTCTAATCTTATCCCCACCTTTCTCATTAGGATAAGAGGTCACTCTTTTGCTTGTGTTCTTCATGTAGTACCCTGTACACATGACTGTAATGAATATTTAATTTTCGTGCAAGTAAAGGTAAATTCCATCCTCTGGACTCCATAAGTTGTCATAATTTATCTGTATCTAATTGTATGTCGTCATTCATTATAAAACCTCCTATTATTTATTATTAGATACACGAAAATTATAACACAAAATTGCTTAATAATCAACAAAAAGAATAAGATAAATTTTTTAGCTAATAATATATAAAATATCATTGGTTAGAAAAGACAATAAGATAAGAAAAAATATTAATACAAAAAAATTAAAAAAAATATCAGAAAATTCGGTACTGTATAATGTAAGGGGTGATTTGTATATTTAAAAATATTTTTACCACAATAAAAAGTTTCATTAGTTTCAAAGAAAAGGAGGAAATTATAAAAATGAGTTTAGGATGTAAGGGTAAGGAAGCCATGAAAAAAGATTATTCTCTTCTTATAGAAAAATGTAAGGAGGAGATAAATGTTAATCATGATTATGTTGGTGCATATGATTATGCAGTACAAGCTAAGTTGATAGCAGAGAAATATTTAAATGATCAAACTTTTGTGATTGAAAGTGAAATGCATAGGGGATTAGCTCAATTAGGAACGGATAAAAGATCAGGAAGTACTATTCTAAATAATCTATATTATGGACACTTGTACGAGTTTAAAGGAAATATTGATTTGATAATAAAGTTAAAAACTTCTCTCGGAATAGCACAACTTTATTTAGGGGATTATGATAAAGCAATACGAATTTTTAATGAGGTAATAGATTTATGTAAGCAAGAGGTTAAAAAAACGAAAGAAAAAAGAGTTGATAGATATATCAAAGGACATATTTATTGTTTAAATCAAATAGCCATTGCTTTAAGATATAAAAGTCAACGAAAGAAATATCCAGCTATTGTAGGGAAAATTGAAACCCAGATTATACAACAGGAATTAAG